>JAOFKK010000005.1 GCA_028040005.1 Rickettsiales bacterium | reverse complement strand
TTGATTCACGACAGTCCCTTAAAGCAATTTTTGCTATAGGGAAATTTAAGTAATCTAGCTTCATCTTTTTAGCTATGTCGCTTATTTTAAGAGACCTTTGCAATTGATTTGTTATAATTTATTTAGTAATTCTATTAAATTAGACTTAATGGTATCATCTTTAATAAATTTACCCTCTCGATCAAAATTATCATAAAAATTTGGCACTGACATTGCACCAATAATATTGCCAGCAAAAAAAGGTATTGACTTAATGGCACTTTCCAAAACATTAGACCCACCCCTTGGTCCTGGAGAAGTTGATAATAAAATCATTTTTTTATTTTGAAAAATCTGCTTCTCAATTCTTGAACACCAATCAAATAAGTTTTTATAAGCAACTGTATATGAGCCATTATGTTCAGCAAAGGAAATAATTATAACATCATTATCGGCAATTTTATTTAAAAAATTTTTAGCCAATTCTGGCTTACCCAATTCCTTTTCTTTATCTTCGCTAAATAAAGGCAATTGATAATCATTAAGATCAATAATTTCTATTGTGGCATTTTTTACCAAAGAAGAAGCATATATTGCCAATTGTTTATTAATCGATGCCAAGCTATTTGAAGCTCCAAAAGATAAAATTTTCATATTTTTAATATTTGGTAATGATATTGAAAATAAATTCAGGCATTAAATCAAGCAATAAACCCTCAAAAGCCAAATCCCAACCCATAATAACCAAGAAGGAATATAAAAATATTAATATTCCCATAATTAACTTAACTCGGCCATAAAGATTTTGTATCTTATTGGAATTCTTACTAATGGCATTTTTTGAGATATAAGCAATTATAATAAGCGGTATAATTGCTGCAATTCCAAAAATTAACATTATCAAAGCACCATGTAAAATTTCTTGCTTAATTGCTATTAATGTTAAGGCAAATCCTAATGTTGGACCAGAACATGGCGTCCAAATAGCCCCAAGAAATAAACCAATAATAAATTGACCCAATAAGCCATTAGTTTTAATAGAATTCAAAGAATTATTAGCAAAATTAGCAATAATTGATGTTTTATTAGATAATTTTTGATTTAAAGATGGGAAAATAAAAAATAAACTAAGGATTAACAAAAAAATGGCCGCAAAAAATTTAACCGATTCTTGCTCTAAATTAAAAAAAGAAAATACTCCAGAAAATAAAATTCCAAACAAAACAAATGCAGTAATTAAACCGGCAGATAAAAATAATGGACCTTTTTTACCTTCAATTAAAGCGCTATTAATAACAAATGGTAATGCTAAAATAACACAAGGCGACAAAGAAGTTAATAATCCTGCAATAAATGCTGATATAAATATTGTCATTATTATTTATAAATATTTTTATCTAAAAATTCTTGAATTTTATCCTTGTTATTTTCACCAATTAATTGATCAATAATTTGACCTTTTTTATAGAAAACAATAGTTGTTCTTTGTTTGGGATAGGAAATATTATATTCCTTTCTTTTATCCCAATTCATCCAGAATATTTTAGCCTTATTTTGATAATTATCCTTAATTTCAAATAATGCAGCATCTTGCTTACGACATTGGCCACACCAAGTAGCATTAAAGCCAATAAAAAGAGGTTCATTAGTGTTTTTTAATTCGTCAAATTGTTCTTGAGTGATTTGGGTGTTTTTTAAAGGTTCTTTTGATTTGCCAAAGCCAAAAAAAGCAGTTAAACTAAAAAATAAAATAACAGGAACAATGATTTTTCTCATAATTATATTATTGAATTGATTAAATAAATTATCTTATGTATGAAAATCAATCAAACAACTATTTAACCCAAATTTCCATTCTAACTCTTTTGTTTTTTCCAACAGTAGCGCCTGGAAAATAATAAATATGATCACCTGCCGATGATCCTCCTTTTTTAAGACCGATACCTCCAGTTACATCATTACTGGAAACATTATGTTCATTATTCCATCCAAAACCCCACCTCACTCTAGAATGAGTATTGGATGTATAATTAAAGCCATACCATTGGTGACCGTGTTGAGCCGAAAATCCTGACCCTCTCCACATATTGCCACCTCTTGGATTGCCAGATAATCTTTCGTTTGTTTGGAACCTTGCTAAAGCTGTCATATTTTGATTCTTAACATGCCAACTCCAGCCATTACCATAACCAGATGCTTGACCACCATTATTCATGTCAGGAAAAATTGCCAAAAATTCAGATGCTTGATAATAATTAAATACATCATATTTTGCATCCGATTTGGATCTGGAAGGGTTATCAACATTATAATTATTAGATTGCTCCCAATAGTTAGAATCATATTGGAATCTTGTGCCAATATCAGCTTTCATAGCAAGCATCCAACCCCCACCAGCAAAGCTAGGGTCAAGAGCGCAATAAATTTGAGTTGGCCCAGCATTTGGCAAATCTATCCAATAAACTCCATTTTGTGTTTGACCATTATCAACCATAGCTTTAGCGCTTGGTGCAGGATTATCAAAAGAAATTCCAATTTCTGGTATCTTTTCACATGCGCCTTGAACTTGTAACCTAGCATTTTCAAAGTAATATCCTATATTTTCTTCTCCCGATTCTGTGTAACCTGATTTACATCTTATTTCTCCAAGATTATTTTTTGTTAAAGATGTATCATAAGGCACTATAGTATCGGCAATTGCATTATTTGGTAAATCTGGATTGCCATTCTTGCCAAAAGTAAAAGCAGGCTTTGCAACAGGATCATTACATGTTACTTGACCATAAGAAGCTTGATCATTTGCAGAGCCAGATAAATTATGATTTCCTGCATTAAATTTCCATTTAGTACCACACCCAAAACAACCATGCTGCCATATTGATGCTGAACAACCTTGGGGAACCTGAATGTAAGATAAAGCATCATTTCCAGGGCAAGGATATTTTGTAAAAACATTCATCGGATATGATCCCGTACCCTTATTGCAACATCTTCCCCTACCATTACCATGTTCACAAAATCTAACTGTTAAAGCTGGATTAGAAATAATAGTATCCCCAATAGAACCACACTGACCTGTAATTTCTAACTCCATATCGTTAAAATAATATCCTAAATCAAAAGATGGGCCATATCCTTCAGCGCAACTTAATGGAGCAATATTGTTACTAGTAAGATTAACATCATATAAAATTACCCCCGGATCAATAACATTATCTGGTAAATTGGGACTATTGCCATCTCCAAAGATATATTGGTTTGATCTGCAATTTCCTTCTAATTTTAATATAATATCATTATTTTCAGTCTCAAACCAATATTTAGGACTAATATCCCCAGATTCATAACCATCTTCACAATATAAAGTAACTTTATTATCTTGATTGATATCAGAATCATAAGATAAATCACCAGGATTTATAGTATAATCTGGCAAATTATCATTAAAATTATATGATTTAGCAATACAAGAACCTTCTTGATTAATTTTTATATTATTATCTTCGATAGAAAACCAATATTTAGGAGTAATATCGCCAGCCACATAACCAATATTACAGTCAAATTCATATTTATTATTTTCTGTAATATTTGAATCATAAGATATTTCATCCTGAGAAAAAGATATATTTTGAGGCTTTGTTAAAAAATCTATTGAAGTTGAAAAACATCGAGAATCAATCAATTTTTCACCATCATTACATGATTCTATATCTTTACCTTCAATCCCAGAAACCATAATGCCATTTTTATCTATTGGCGCAATGACTTTTATCTTTTTATCAATATTTGATAAAATATTAGACAATTCAGACCTCTTTCTAAAACCTATTTTAGTGGCATACATATTCATTGCCCCTATTTGACCCACATAATTTTTACCAAATTCAACTCTGGATATCTTACTAGATGATATAGGCTTTACCTTTTTTGTAACTACTTCTGCACCATCAATATTAATAATCAGTTTTTTTCTTTTTTCATTATAAACTATAATTGCAATATGAGGATTATTTAAACTATTATTCCCCAATTTATTCAGATCTATTTGCTTAATTGTTTTACCATTTGTTTCATAAAAGAAATTACTATTTCTAATGCCAGCTCTAGCTATGGCATTACCACCTGACATTTCTTCATAAGCGGCAAATAATATTTGTTCACCATTGGTATTTTTTCCTGATTTTTGAAAAGTAAAATGTATAGTATATCCTCTATTATTTCTTCCTGATATTAAGGATGATAATTTATTAGCTCTACCCGTATCATCATTATTGTTGTAAATTTTAAGAACTCCCCTATTAGACTTATTAGAGCAATTATCTTGACCATTATCTAAAAATATAAATTCTGATTTATCCACTTTAATACAAGAAGATAAAGCATCATCAATATCTAAAAATACCATAAATAATGCAGCAAATATAAATAATATTTTATTATTCATAATAATAATATTCTTGATTATCGAAAAAGATTTATCATCCAATCCTGCTTTACCTTTACAAACAGGAATAAATGAGTTTTTTTACCTATAATAATAATATTCTTGATTATCGAAAAAGATTTATCATCCAATCCTGCTTTACCTTTACAAACAGGAATAAATGAGTTTTTTTACCTAAAATATCAGATATTTCAGCCCTGGATGATGATCCTATTTTTTTTAAAAAACTACCATTCTTACCAATAATAATTTTCTTCTGACTATCTTTTAAAACATAAATAACTTGATGAATTTTAACAGAATCGTCAGTTTCTTCCCAATTTTCAGTTTCTACATCAATGGCATAAGGTAAATCTTCTTTCAATTTAAGAAATAATTTTTCTCTGGTAATTTCTGAAGCCATAAATTTCATAGAAATATCAGAAATATCATCTTTAGGAAATAACCAGTTACCAGCAATAGCAAGATCAAATAAATATTTTTTAAGATCATTAATACCATCGCCATTTTTTGCTGATGTAAAAAAAATTTTCTCAATTCCAAGATCTAAAATATTATTAGTAACATCTTTAATGTCAGATTGAATAAGGTCGGTTTTATTAATTATAACATTGGGTGTTATTTCATGCTTTTTAAGATCGGAAATGATATTTTTAATATTATTAATGCCTTTTTCAACCTGACCACCATCAATTAATAGAAAAATATTTTCAATTTGACGAATTGCCTGCCAAGCATTTTTAACGATATATCTTTCCAATGGTCGGTCTTTTTTTGGTATAAAAATACCGGGAGTATCAAATAAAACAAGTTGAGAGTTACCTTCAGTTATAACTGCTTTAATAACATTTCTGGTAGTTTGCACCTTATGTGAGGCAATGGATATTTTTTGCCCCAATAATTTATTGGTCAAGCTTGATTTACCAGCATTTGGCGGGCCAATTAATGCTATTAAAGCGGTTTTTTGCTGATTATTTATTTTGTTCTCTGTCAACTGCTTCTTTAATTAATTCTTTAGCCTTTTTACTATCTTCAAAACCTTTAACCTTAACCCATTTATTTTTTTCAAGATCTTTATATCTTTCAAAAAAATGAGAAATTTTATCTAATAAAGATTTATTTAATTCAGTATGACTTGCGATATTTTCATATTCTGAATTGGTTTTAATTGCTGGAACAGCCAAGATTTTTTCATCCATACCTTTTTCATCTTCCATAATTAATACTCCAATCGGCTTAGCTTTAATAACACAAGTTGGCATTAAGGGTAGCTCCGAAATAACCAAAACATCAACCGGATCACCATCATCTGATAATGTATTTGGCACAAAGCCATAATTACAAGGATAATACATTGGTGTAGCGATAAATCTATCAACAAAAAGAGCTCCTGAATCTTTGTCAATTTCATATTTAACGGGGTCAGCATTCATTGGAACCTCAATTACTACATTTACAACTTCTGGGGCATCTTTGCCATAAGATATTTTAGATATATTCATTTTATTTCAATTTTAATAATTAATATAAATCATAGGAATTTGTTCCGCTATAATTTGATCGATTTTTACAAATACTACATTTAGAATTTTTTGTTATCAATAATTCTATTGCTCTTGGCTCTTTTAAACATAAAAGATAAAATAACCCATGTAAAGCAGGCATTAAAACTAATAGATAGAAAAAATCACTAGTCGTAATAAATGTCAAAAGAGAGGTAAGCATATTTAAAGCTGCCAATTTATAACTTACACCAAATACCATTGGCGGTCTTGTTAAGCCTAAAAATAAAGGATCAACCGATACTTTATCACTATCATTTGACATAATTACTATATTATTTTATTTTTAAAAGATATTTAAGAGAGTTTTGCATAATTGAAGTAGTTTGATTATACAAAGGTCTCTTTAATACTATTTAGTATTAAATAATAATATTTTTCAATCTTTTTTACGATAATTATGAAATTCCTAAAAGAAAAAGCGGTTTTGGCAATCTTTAACCAAATTAATTTCATGGATCAAAAATTGCAATCTTTTGGCTTTCATCCCAAAATTACCATTAAAGATAATAATAATATTGATATTTTTATCGATCTTTCAGGTCGCAATTTTACAAAAGAATCTGCTGCAGAATTAGAAGAATTGATAATTACAAAAATTACAGAAAAATTCTCAACCAAAATATCTGTTTTTTTAACCTCCGATAAAAAATTAAAATCTGCTCAAACAACTTCCAAGGTAACGGGTGTAAAAAAAATTATAGCAATTTCTTCAGCCAAGGGTGGCGTAGGAAAATCAACAATTGCAGCTAATTTAGCAATTAGCTTTAATCGTATTGGATTAAAAACTGCATTAGTCGATGCTGATATTTACGGCCCCTCACTAGCCTATCTAATGAATTTAAATGAAAAACCTAAATTTGAAAATGGTAAAATAATTCCATTAACAAATTATGGGATAAAAATTATATCTATGGGCTCATTATTTGAAAAAGAATCGGCCGCAATTTGGCGCGGGGCAATGATTACTAAAGCGCTTAATCAAATGATTAATGGTACCTTATGGCAAGATATTGATATTATGATTATTGATCTACCCCCAGGAACTGGCGATGTTCACTTAACTATGATGCAAAAATTTGATATAGATTCTGTTGTTCTAGTTTCTACCCCATCCCAAATTGCTGTTATTGACTTAGTTAAATCAATTGACATGTATGAAAAATTAAACATTAAAATTTCAGGCATTGTAGAAAATATGTCTTACTTAAGAACGGGAAAAAATGATAAAAGATATATTTTTGGCAAAAATAACATTAGAAATTTAGCGATAGAGCATGGAATAGATTTTTTAGGGGAAATTGCAATTGATGAAAATATCAATAATTCTAATGATCAAAGGGAGCCAATTTGCCATAAAGAAAAATCCTCCGATATTGCGATGGAATTTGGAAAAATTGCTGAAAATATATTAGGCTCTATTAAATAGCTTATAGTTTTTTGCGTTGTGACAGGAGGTAACTGGATTGTCTGTGTTGCGTTGTGATATCGCGTACCCCACCAAATTAGCTATGCTAATTTGACTCCCCTATGTTACGATAAATTTTATTTCTAATAAAATTTATCTTCAAGGGGAGTTTTTATTAAAATCGGCTCTTCTAAAATGAATTAGAATCCACCCATGCCAGGCATTCCACCCATGCCACCCATTGGAGGCATTGCAGCGCCAGCACCAGCACCAGCTTCAGATTCAGCATCAACAATCGCAGCTTCAGTAGTAATTAATAAAGAAGCAATTGAAGCAGCATCTTGAAGTGCAGATCTAACAACTTTAACAGGGTCAATAACACCATCCTTGAACATATTTACATATTTTCCAGTTTGAGCATTATAACCATATTCCTTATCATTTTTGATAGAAACTTCATTAGCAACAACAGCTCCGTCAAAACCAGCATTTTCAGCGATTTGACGAATTGGTGCAGCAAGAGCCTTTTTAACGATATTAATACCGCTATTTTGATCTTCATTTTCAGTTTTTACACCATCTAAAATTTTAGTTGCATAAAGAAGAGCAGATCCACCACCAGCAATAATACCTTCTTGCATTGCAGCTCTAGTTGCAGCAAGAGCATCTTCAACACGGTCTTTCTTTTCTTTAAGCTCAACTTCAGTTGCACCACCAACTTTTAAAATCGCAACACCACCAGAAAGCTTAGCTAATCTTTCTTGTAATTTTTCACAATCATAATCAGAAGTAGTTTCTTCAATTTGTTGTTTAATTTGGCTACATCTTGATTCAACATCAGAATCAGAAGCGGCACCATCAATGATGGTAGTTTCTTCCTTAGTAACTATAACTTTTTTAGCAGAACCTAATTGTTCTAAAGTAGTAGTTTCAAGACTCATACCAAGATCTTCAGCAATTAACTGACCTTTAGTTAAGCAAGCGATATCTTCTAACATTGCTTTTCTTCTATCACCAAAACCTGGAGCTTTAACAGCAGCGATTTTTAAACCACCTCTTAATTTATTGATAACAAGAGCAGCAAGAGCCTCTCCCTCAATATCTTCAGCGATAATTAATAATGGTCTGCCAGATTGTGCAACAGCCTCCAAAATTGTAACTAATGGCTGTAAATTTGTGATTTTCTTTTCGAAAATTAAAATATAAGGATTTTCGAATTCAACAGTCATTTTTTCTGAATTTGTAACAAAATAAGGAGATAAATATCCTCTGTCAAAATTCATACCTTCAACAATACTAGTTTCAAAATCAAGACCTTTAGCCTCTTCAACAGTGATTGGGCTTTCTGGACCAACTTTTTCAACTGCATCAGCGATTTTTTCACCGATATTAGCATCTCCATTAGCAGAAATTGTAGCAACTTGAGCAATTTCAGAATTACCTTTAACTGCTTTTGAGTTATTTTTTAATTCTTCAAGAACTTTTTCAACTGCCAAATCAATACCTCTTTTAAGATCCATTGAATTAACACCAGTTGCAACTAATTTTGAACCTTCTTTAACAATTGCTTGAGCAAGAACAGTAGAAGTTGTAGTACCATCACCAGCAATATCATTGGTTTTAGAAGCAACTTCTTTAATCATCGCTGCACCCATATTCTGGAATTTATCTTTTAATTCAATCTCCTTGGCAACTGAAACACCATCTTTAGTGATTCTTGGGGCGCCAAATGATTTATCGATAATAACATTTTTACCTTTTGGGCCTAATGTTACTTTTACCGCATCGGCAATTATATTAACACCTTCACAAATTTTTGTTCTGGCATCTGTATTAAATAAAATTTCTTTTGCTGACATATTTTTAAATTATTGTGTTATAGCTAAAATATCAGATTCTTTCATGATTAAAAGATCTTTACCTCCAACTTTGATTTCAGTTCCGCCCCATTTAGCGAAAAGAACTTTATCACCAACTTTAACATCTAAAGCAATAGCTTTGCCATTGTCATCTTTAGAGCCATTTCCTACGGCAATAATTTTACCTTCAGAAGGTTTTTCTTTAGCAGTATCAGGAATGATAATGCCACCTGCAGTTTTAGTTTCAGCCTCTAGCCTTTCAACTAAAACATTATTATGTAATGGTTTAATATTACTCATAATTTGTAAGTTAAATTAAGTTATTAAATATTTAAAAGATCACTATCAAAATGAAGTAGCCTTTTAAATTGAGGATTTCCTCAAAATCTAACTTAACATATAATTATGATTTAATTTTTTACAAGGGTTAATATTAGAAATTCATTCTAAAATTGATATAATTCCTTATATTCTCTTATCGCATAACGATCGGTCATACCAGCAATATAATCAGAAATTAAAATTGCTAAATCATTTTTATTATCTATATTCTTTGCCATTTCATGATACTCACCCGGAAGAGATGAAGGATTTTGGATATAAAAATCAAATAATTTACTTATAACATTATCGCATTTATTTCTTACGCGATTAATCTTGCTATGAAAATATATATTTTCTTTAAAAAATTCTTTTAATGTAATAACTGCATTTTTAATTTCATCGGAAAAATTAACCAAAAGATCATTATGGTTTCTAACATCTTCTGGAGAATTAATATTAAATTTTTCAATATTTTTTAATGTATGATTAACAACATCTAAGACCATAATATTAACTATCTCTCTCTTAGATTCATCAATTAAAACTTCTCTTCTAATATCAGGATATTTTGCTAAAATATTTTTGTAAGTTTTGCCAATTAATGGTAAATCAAATAAGTCTTCGATATTAAATAAATTTGCACGAAGAGCATCTTCAATATCATGATTACTATATGCAATATCATCGGAAATAGCAGAAATTTGCGCCTCAATTGAAGGATTCCTTGATAAATCTAAATCAAATTCTTCATTATATTGTGCAATATATGAATGAGTTTTGGATAAATCTTTAATTGCACCATTATGTTTTACAACCCCTTCTAGCATTTCCCAAGAAAGATTAAGACCTTCAAATTCCAAAAAATGATTTTCAAATTTAGTCAAAATTCTTAAAGTGTGAGCATTATGAGAAAAACCACCAAAATTTTTCATTTTTTGATTAAGAATATCCTCGCCAGAATGTCCAAAAGGAGTGTGACCCAGATCATGAGCAAGTGATATAATTTCAGCTAAATCCTTATTAACTTTTAAAGCAGTTGCAATCCATCTAGCAATTTGCGCCACTTCTAAAGAATGAGTTAGGCGAGTGCGATAATGATCCCCCTCATAATTAATAAAAACCTGAGTTTTATATTGCAACCTTCTAAAAGATGAAGAATTAATAATACGATCACGATCATTACCAAAAGTAGAACGATATTTTTTACCAGATCTTGATTCTTTGTAGTGCCTGCCTTTTGATTTTGACTCATCAGTAGCAAAGGATGTTAATTTAAAATCAATCATTTGTTAATAAATTCTTTAATATTAAGTAAATCTTTCCATGCAAGCTTCTTTTTTATCGGCTGCCTAATAAGATATGATGGGTGAAACATAGTAATAATCTGAATATCTTGCTCTAAATAGCAATTATTATATTCTAAAAATTTACCCCTTAATTGAGTAATTGTTTTTTTGGTATCTGTCATTTGAATCATAGCGCTAGCACCCATTAAAATAATTAATTTCGGCTTTATAAGAGCTATATGTTTTTCAACAAATGGACGGCAAATTTCTATCTCATCCTTTGTTGGACGACGATTACCCGGAGGTCTCCAAAATAATATATTGCTAATATAAAGATCTTCCCTTGCAATATTAATAGCTTGAAACATTGCGTTTAATAATTGCCCAGAATCGCCACAAAATGGAATTCCCTGTAAATCTTCATCATTAGCAGGAGCTTCGCCAATTACCATAATTTCAGAATTAGGATTGCCATCAGCAAAAACAGTATTAGTTGCCATTTTTTTAAGCGAGCATCCTTCAAAATTTGTAATGATATCCTTTAATTCTTCTATATTTTGAGCATTATCTGCTAATATTCTTGCTTCTTTGATAATTTCATTAATTGGCGTTAAACTATCATGGGTAATTTTTTTATTTTTATCAGCCAGCTTGTTAATTGCATCAAATGAAGTTAGTTTTTTATAATCCATACCGTCCTTATTATCGCTTTTCTGATCTTCTATTTCCCTTTTTAATTGAAAGCGATTAATAGGCTTGTCCGATATTATCTCATCAATACCGAATTCTTGATGTAATTTTATAATATTATTCATTGCGAATTAAATTTAATTATTCATAATATCTCATATATAAAATAAATTATCAATCATATTAATCAGAGTGTAAAATATTTTAACAAATGTAAATTTGTAAAATAAATTATTTTACTTTCTGCTTAATTTTAAGCTGCTATTCAGGCAGACTTAAATTGAAGAGCCTTTAGGTAAATTCCCAATGAATGGGTAAGCAGTTCGGTGGTAATTAAATAAATTAAAACTAGTTTAGTATATAATCTAATTAAAAATTTTATCTAAAAAACTTTATTAATGATTAAAATATATTCTTTATTATCTATAATCCTTAGATATTTAATATTTTTATCCAAAAATGCATATAAATTTCTATTTGCGCCTAAAAAACTAGTTCTAATATCAGATAATTCTATCAAAAATTATCAAATCGGGTCATCTTTACAAATTGCAATATTTATAACAGGAATATTAATTTTATTCTTATTTGCAAAATCTTGGAATAATAACAATATTATTGCTCTGAAAAATGACAAAATTATTAATCTTAAAAAGGCTAATAATAACTTTAAAACCGAGATCAATTCTCTAAATTCATATTTAGTCAAGATTGATAGCTATTTTAATTTAATATCGGATTATGATCATGTTAAAAATAAAAAATCTGTTCCAAAAATTAGCAGCCTAAGTATCGATAAATTTAAAAATGCTTTTAACACTATTAAGCTTGATGAAGAAAGTCGTCAAATTGTTGATCAATTTGTTGAAGCTAAAATTTTACAGGATAATATCTCAAAATCAGTACAAAACAGAATCATTGACATTGAAAAAACCCTCTTATTAACCGGAATTGACTTTCCAGATGGTCACTTGGAAAAGGATGAAAATGACATTGATAATAGCGATATTGTATTAATAGGCAAAGACTCTGATGATCTTATAGCTCAAGGTGGTCCTGTTGAAGATAACATAATTGAACAATATCCAAATTCAAAAAATATCTTAACCTCCGTTAATAATAAGGTTGGATATTTAAATGATTTGGAAACAATCTTAAATTACCTTCCTATTTCTAAACCAATGCAAAATTATTATATTTCAAGTAATTTTGGCCATAGAATCGATCCAATCAATAACCATAAAATGATGCATAGAGGTACTGATTTTGTGGGATCATCCTTAAATGAAAAAATAATATCTCCATCTGCAGGTAAGGTCATTTTTGCTGGTAAATTTTATGATTATGGTAATATGGTCACCATTGATCACGGCTTTGACATTAAAACTAGATATGCTCACTTAGACAAAATTAAAGTTAAAAAAGGTGATATTGTTGATAAGGGTCATATTATTGGTACGCAAGGCAATACTGGCAGAAGCACTGGACATCACTTACATTACGAAATTCGCTATAAGGATAGAGCAATAGATCCTAAGAAATTTTTAAAAGTTGGTCAAAAAATATTCTAAAGAAGTTTAAATTATGAAACAAGTTCGCACGCAAATAAATAAAATAATTAAAAATACAGATTTAATTAAAAACTCTATGCCATCTATTATAGCTTCCGATATGTATATTGAAGGTAAAATAGAAAGCTCTGGACTGCTAGAGGTAGAAGGTAAAGTAAATGGCACCATAATTGCCAATTCTGTAGTTATTAGAGAAAAGGGTAAATGCGAAGGCGATATATCTTCTGACTTTATTGATATTCAGGGTAATTTTTCTGGCAATTTAGATGTTAACAATATCAAAGTTTCTAAAAAAGCAGCTGTTAGTGGTAAATTTATTTATAATTCATTGATTGTTGAAGATGGTGCTTCAATTGAGGGAGAATTTAAGAAGAGGGAATTAAAAGATAAAAAATAAAATGAGTAAAATATCTTATATAATAACATTATGCATAGTTATGTCTGTGTCTTTTGTTGCTGGAATTATATATTGTGACGATGTAAAATCTAATATTAGCTGGATTTTTGATGATGATAGTAAATATGAAGAAAATAATATTAATAAAAATAACATCTAATTATGCCAAGTTTTGATATTATATCTAAAGTTGATTATCAAGAAATTGACAATGTAGTTAACTCTGTTAATCGCGAACTTAGTAATCGTTATGATTTTAAAGATGCAATATTTTCTATTGAGCTTAATAAAAAAGAAGATCTGATTAAAATAAAAGCTGAAGATGATTATAAATTAGAACAAATCGGCTCTTCATTAAAGATTTATGCCACCAAAAGAAATATCGACACCAAATTCTTTTCTTTTGAAGATGTAGAAAAAATGGGGGGTAAAAATATCGGACAAACTATTAAAATTATACAAGGAATTGATAAGGATAATTCCAAAAAAATTATCAAACTAATCAAAGATTCAAAATTAAAAATCCAAGGATCAATTCAGGGTGACGAAGTTAGAGTTACTGGTAAAAAAATTGATGATTTACAAGATATTATGTCCAAAATTAAATCTTGCGATCTCTCTATTTCGTTACAATTTATTAATTTTAGATAATTTGTGACTATCTTTAACAAAATACATCATCAATATCAAGAAGATTTATCTCATATTAATAATATATTAATTGATAGGGCGAAGGGTGAATCTGATCTGGCAAATAAAATAATTGAAAATCTAGTATCTTTTAAAGGCAAAAGAATCAGACCCTTATTAGTTGTTATTGCCAGTAAAATTACATCTGAAAATAACTATAATAATAATTATCTTAAAATTGCATCTGCCATTGAATTATTGCATAATGCTACCTTATTACATGATGATGTAATTGATGATAGTAAAATGAGACGAGGCAGAAAAACAGCAAATTACCAATGGGGTAATAAAGCGGGTATTTTATCTGGTGACTTGCTTTTAGCCACATCTTTTCAGATTATTATTGAAGTTGGACAAATGGACATATTAGAATCTATTGCCAAAGCATCAAAAATCATGTCTGATGGTGAAATTTCTCAATTATCAAATATAGGAAATATTAATATTAGCAAAGAACAATATCTTAATATCATTAATGCCAAAACAGCTATTTTATTTTCTGTTGCTACTGAAGCAGGGGCTATATTATCTGGTGCCAATCCAAATCAAATAGAATCATTAAGATCATTTGGTAAAAATCTTGGTATGGCATTTCAAATAATAGATGATATTTTAGATTATGATTCTAGTAATGATAAAATAGGTAAAAATATTGCAGATGATTTTATGGAAGGCAAAGTAACTCTTCCTATAATATTACTAAATCATGAATGTAACGCTCAAGAAAAAGAATCTTTACATAATATATTTAATCCAAATCATACTATTATTAATGATGATTTTGAGAAAGTGAAATTAATGATTGATAAATATAATATTATCAATCAATCTAAAGATTTAGCACATAATTATATCACTAAAGCAAAAAATAATCTTTCTGATTTTAATAATTCTAATCATAAAGACACAGCATTATCTATTTTAGATTATGTTGTAAATCAAAGTTAAAATAGATCAAAAATATGAAAAAGAAAATTTCTATAATTCTATCTTTAATTATTTTAACATCCTGCATCTCAGATTTAGTCATTTATGGTAAGGGTGATATCAACCTTGAAAGAGTTGACTTTACACAATTAGATAATTGGAATAAGGATAATCACTCCCCTGCTTTATCCGCCTTTTTAAATTCTTGTAATAAATTTTCAACCATGCCTGATTCAAGAAATATAGGGGGGCAAATTGGCCATATTACTGTTCAAGATTTTAGAGATGTTTGTGAAATTGGACAAGTAATTAAAGGCATGGGATCTAAGCAAGCTAAAAATTTCTTCGAAAATTGGTTTATCCCCTTCAAAGTTACCAACAAGAAGGGTGAAGAATATGGCAAATTTACCGGATATTACATTCCAACCTTAAATGGCAGTAAAGAAAAAACAGAAAAATATCAATACCCAATTTACTCCAAGCCAAAAAATATTGATAATAATCCTTATTACACAAGGGCTGAAATTACAAAAGGTGCATTAAGAAATCAAGATTTAGAAATAATATATGTTGATGATAAAGTTGACTTATTTTTTATGCATATTCAGGGATCTGGTAATGTTATGATTGAAGATGGTGTAATTATTAGACTTTCTTATGCGGGTAGCAATAACCAGCCATTCTATTCAATTGGAAAATACATGATTGAGCATGATTTAATATCAGATAAATCATATTTTGGCATTAAAAAATGGCTTAAAGAAAACCCAAAAAAGGCTGACAAAATTTTAAATATCAATCTATCTTATATTTTCTTTAAGGAAAATCATGATAATAATGTCATAGGAGGAGCCAATGTACCATTAATGACAGAAAGATCAATCGCAATCGATAAGGACATATTGCCTTATGGCTATCCTTTTTGGGTTGAAGTTGAAGATTATGAATTAGGGGAATATCAAAAATTATTAATTTCTCAAGATACTGGATCAGCAATCAAAGGCACGATTAGAGCTGATATATTTTTTGGATCTAATGAAGATTCGGAAAAAAAAGCAGCAAATATGAATAATGAAGGTAAATATTATATTCTACTACCCATTAATTTAGTAGATAAATTTTCGTCCATTCAATAATCTTTAATGAGTCTTCTTGCTATAATATTATTAGTTTCTAGCGCTACTATTGCATTAATTGGTGGCGGCTCAGCTGGCGGCGGAGGCTCAGCTGGTGGTGGAGGCGGATCATCATCTGATAATCCTTCATCTTCAGAATCCCCCTCCACCATTGAAATTATTGCTGATAATGGCTGGAATAGTACCGTCAATAGCACAATTCGCAATACATATGATAATGATCTTTATGAAAATCTAAATATTATAAATGATTTTAGACAAATTAATCTTTTTAGTAGCTACGCTCTTTTAGAAAATAACAGCAAAAATATAGCTGGCGATAATATTGATGTAGCAGTGATTGATTCGGGTATTAATTTAACCCATACTGAATTTTCTGGCAGTAAAATTAGAACCTTTTCTGACGCTATAAATCGTGATTATGTCAATAATGATAGTGATGTAACTGACGATAGAGGTCATGGTAGTCATGTTGCCGGCATAATAGCCGCCAATCGCGCAAATAGCAGTATATTTTATTCAACACCAATGCATGGCGTCGCCTTTAACTCTCGATTAGCTGGGTATAAGGCTCTTAATAGCAGCGGTAGCGGATCTTCAACTAATGTTGCATCCGCTATTAATCAATCAGTCACTGATGGGGTGAGCATAATTAATTTAAGCTTAGGGGGTAGCGCTAGCACTGATGTTAAAAATGCTATTTTAAATGCTAAGAATAATGACATTTTAACTATTGCTGCCACTGGTAATGAATATGATACTGACCCAATATCTGCAGTTAATCCACTTTATCCAGCAAGATATGCTGCCGATTCTGATTTACAAAATTATTTATTAGCAGTTGCTTCTGTTGATAGTAATAATGTCATATCTAACTTTAGTAATAGATGTGGCGATGTTTCTAGCTACTGCCTTGTTGCACCGGGTGAAAATATATACGCTCCAACTCACCAATCATCAACCTCTTACGATTCTTATTCCGGCACATCAATGGCAGCGCCTATGGTTTCTGGCGTAGCAGCAATTTTACGCTCTGCTTGGCCACATTTAACCGCATCTGATACGGCGCAAATTTTACTTCAAACAGCGGATGACTTAGGAGATTCGGGTATCGATTCTACTTATGGTAGAGGTTTGCTAGATGCCGAAGCTGCGGTTAATAATATTGGGTCAAGCTATGTTGCATCATCATCTATTCTTAACGAATCAGGATATAATTTAGAAGATAGTCATTTTAGTACTTCTACTATTTTTGGAGATGCTTTTACTACCAATATTATTCCAAAAATATCAAATGCTGTATTTTTTGATGATTTTGGTCGTGATTATAAAATTAATTTTGCAAATGAAATAACAATTCAAAGTCAAAATTCAATTTTATCCAATATGATTTTTAATAATTATCACATTGTAAATAAACCCTTTATCGGTCAAGATTTTTCATTAAATTTTAAATTTATTGATCAAAAAAGATCAAAAGATGAAAAAGGCAATATAATTGGTCAAAATTACTTTAATATTAATCATTTTATTTATGACCGATCAATTACTGATCCATATCAATTAAATGATCAAAATCTTTCTTTTTTATATCAAAAATCTTTAAATAATAATTTACAATTATCAATTGCCAGTAATGATTATATTAATGATTTGGAAAATAAATTTACCTCAAATTATGGATTAATTAATAATAATGATTCATTCTCTCAAATTATATCTAATAATAACTTCATAAATAATACAAATCGCAGAGCCTTAGCTTTAAATCATAATTTTGACAATAATATTGCCACTAATATTTCCTTTTTACAAATTGCAGATAATTATAATATATCAGATTCTGACATTATGAGTAATATTTTACAATTTGGATTTGATTATCAAAAATCTTTTTTAAATCTAAATTTTAATTATGGTCAAATAGAAGAATATCAAGATCAATTTTTAGGAAGTAATGCCAAAGGAGCTTTTTCTAATTTAAAAAATAGTAAAACCAACTTTATTACCATTAAAAATAAACAACAAATTACAGATAATTTATATTTTATATCAAGTTATATGCAAGGATCAACAGATCTTTCTGGTAATGAAAATGGTATCTTTAGGGATTATTCTAACATTAAAAGTAGCGGTCATTCTATTGGATTATTTAATGATGATTTTTTTGATGGTAAATTATCCATTAATTACTCTGAACCGCTACGTATCTATTCTGGAACAGTTAATATTGATGTTCCGATAGCTAGAGATAATGATGGAAATATAACTCGCTTAACATTAAATAATGTTAATTTAGAACCACAAGGTCAGGAACAAAATATTGAAATTTCTTATCAATTATCAAATCAATATTCTAATTTCAATCTTAATCTTCTTTCAATTAAGGAGGGGGGCAATATTAAAGACCGAGAAAATGAATATATATTCTTTATCAAATATAATAAATATTGGTAGGGATTGTTATTTTTAGGATGGAAAATGATATTATAACTTCCAATAAGATTTTTCTTCAATGGTGGCTGCAGGATTAGTCTGAGTTAAAATTTGTTCTTTTAATTCATTAGAATAAAAATCAGATTTTATGTTTTTTTCCAATTTAATGGCTTTAACTAAATTCTTATTGTTAATTTCTTTTAAAATATGAGATATTTTTGAGATAAAACTCTTCTGCTCTTTGATTAATTTTTTTTCTAATCTTGCCGGATTATAATAAATAACTTGTTTTAAATGAGTTCTTAAATAATTAACTCTTAAAATAAAGCTAAAAATCAGATAGAAAATAAAATATAATGCAATTAATGAAGAAGTAAAAAATATAGCTGAAGTGGTAATTTTATAATCTGAAACGATTATTGTGACATGACCACCTAAATCAATTAACCATGATAGAAATAAAACTATAACAAATATTACCGATATTAATAGAATATTCCTAAACATGGTTAAAAAATAAGTTAATCTACAACATCTAGATTTTCATTTACAAAAATATTAGTTTTATCATCTAATTCCTTTTCAACACCTTCCCCGGCATCATCTTCAACAATTTCAGATTGGTAAATATTATCACCAGCGGCAATATTTTTTTTAATTCGATCAATATCTAAATCGCCATCAGAAATTTCATCAAGAGCAATAATTGGTGATTTAACCGATCTATCATGATTAGTAGGTGCCCCAGAAAGTATCTCCTTAGCTCTTTTGCTGGCGATTAAGCAAAGCTCAAATCTATTTTTAATAATTTTTTTACAATTCTCAGCAGTTACATTACTCATAATTAATATAGTTTTTTAAATTTATCTTTTTTATTATCAAGGACGAAATTCTAAATAATTATAATGTTTTTTTCAAGAAATAATGTCAATCACAATTCACAATAAGGAATATTTTGCTAAAATGCGTATTGCCGGCCGTTTAGCTGCCGAAATTTTAGATTATATTGGTGATTTTGTTAAAATTGGTGTCACTACCAATGAATTAAATAATTTATGTCATAATAAAATTATTGAAAATGGCGCTATTCCGGCCCCATTAAATTATAAAGGCTTTCCTAAATCAATTTGCACCTCCATTAACCATGTTATTTGCCATGGCATTCCTAGTGATAAAAAATTAAAAAATGGCGATATGATTAATATTGATGTTACTGTAATTGTTGATGGTTGGCATGGCGATACTAGTCGAATATATTATGCCGGCAAAGCTCCAATTAAAGCTAAAAGACTTTGTGCTACAACTTATGAAGCCATGATGCTCGGAATTAATCAGGTTAAGCCAGGTGCAACCTTGGGCGATATTGGTCATGTAATTCAAAAATATGCTGAAGATGCCGGATATTCTGTAGTTAGAGATTATTGCGGCCATGGTATCGGAAGGGTCTTTCATACAGAGCCAAATGTGGTACATTATGGGGAGCCAAATACAGGATTAGTTCTCAAAGAAGGAATGTTTTTTACTATTGAGCCAATGATCAATGAAGGTAAAAAAGAAACTATCTTAAGTAAACATGATAATTGGACAGTAACTACTAGGGATAAATCTCTTTCAGCACAATTTGAGCATACTATTGGAGTGACTAAGGATGGTTATGAAATTTTTACCAAATCCCCAAAAAATTTAGATCATCCAAATTAATCTTTTTGACCAGAAGAGACAGAAACAATAAAATTAACAGTTAGGCTGGCACAAATTGCAATTAAAACTGCTAAAATACCATATCTCAATGGTTGCTCACGAGCCATTTTGCTAATATTAGCACTAAATCCAACCTTATCAACATAAATTGGAATTGACTGGAACGCCCCAAGATTACCACCTTCCATTAAATAAATTTCAACATTATAAACACCCTCAGAGATATTTTTTGGAAATTTTAACATTACTTTAAAAAGATTCTCATCTAAAAAATCAATTTCACCAGAATTTTCCATATAAAGATTATTATCAGTAAAATTCTTGATAAATTCTAATTTAAATTCTTCTTTGACAGAATGTTCTTTTGGCTGTAAAATATTAAAATCAATATCTTTTTGCGACATCTCAAGAGCTGAAAAAAGCCTAGAATCACGCAAAGCACGATGATCACCAAAAGTGGCATAATAACTATTAGAATCAATAAATTTTAATCTTTCCTTGTTAATCCAAACACCTAATATTTGCCCCTTCTTATTAACCATATAATCTTTTTTGGGACCACGAACTATAATAAAAATATCACCAAAAATATCTTTACTGCCAAAAAGAAGAATTTCTTCACCTGAAAAATTAGTATCAATTTCAATATTACTAGAAGAAATGCCAGAAATAATAGGGCGTGCAGATATTTCTAGCGATATAAATGTGAGCGATAATAGAATTAATAATTTAAATTTTATCATTTATTAGGTTAATAATTTGCTTTTTTTGATATAAAAATCTGGAAAAATATTTTTTAATTTATCAAAAGCTATATTTAAATCTTGTTTTTGATTGAAAACCCCAAAACAAGTTGCACCACTACCAGATAATTTTGCACTAATAATATTTCTTTGCAATCTAAGATTTGATAAAATGTCGGTAATTTGGGGACAAAATTCTTCTGCTATTGGCTGTAGATGGTTTTCCCTCTCTTTTATCATGTTAATTAAGTCATTTTCTACCTTATTTTGTTTGCTTTTCTCTGTAAATTGAAAATTCTGAAAAATCTTACCAGTATCAATAGCAATTTTAGGATTAATAATTAATAAATATAATTCTGGTTGATCAATATTAATATCGGCGATTATTTCACCAATTCCTTTAACTATTGCCATTTTTTTATGAAGACAAAATGGCACATCTGAGCCAATTTCTAGGGCAATTTCTTGCAATTCTTGGCTAGAAATTTTTAAATCATATAATTTGATTAAAATTTCTATC
>JAOFKK010000049.1 GCA_028040005.1 Rickettsiales bacterium | reverse complement strand
TCATATCTCCTATAATTGATTGCCTACAATTAATAGGATTTTAGCTTTAGTGTTTTTGATATCAAGGGATAAGGTATATAGAAAAAGAGAGTCGAGAGTCACCACCACGCAAACCCAGCGTGTCTAGTTTATTTACTCTAAGAGCTGTTGCATTCACTAAAAACTCGACTACAAGGTGTATTTTAAGAAATTACTTTTTTATTTGCAATAATTTCGTTACAAGTTGCCTAACTTTGCAAAAGTTGCTTTTTTAGTAATGTTTAGCTAATCTAAAGCGACCATATATTTTAAGAAAATTTTAAGTCATGAATAAAATTACAAATTATTATACCACGATAATTGTTGTAGCTACGATTATTTTGCCTTCAATCTCCCTTGCTCAAGTTTCAAGTCAACAGCTTCCAATGGATAGGATTTTAGATCAAAAGAAACTGGAGCGCCAACAGAAAAAACTCTTTGAAAAGCCAAAAACTGGGGAGCGAAAAAAAATAATCAAGAAAACTAAAAGAACTGGTGAGTATTGTATTAAAATAAAAAAAGTAGAATTTCTAAAAGCCACCAAGTTATCTAAAAAAGCCAAAAAGAACTTAACTGAAAAAGTATTAGATAAATGTATCTTCAATGACCAAATTGGTGATTTACTAGGTGACACAACTAATTATTACATTGGTGATGGCTACACTAATGCTAGAGCTTATTTTAAAGCATTTGATGATAAAAGCGGAACGCTCACTCTTTTGATATCAGAAGGCATAATAAATTCCATTAAACTCAATGATATTAAGCCAAATAAGAAAAGCATGGGCGATAAAGACCAAGATAAATCTGAAAAGAAAGATGGTAAAATAGGGATTTCTTTCTTTGACAAAGCTCAAATATTTTTTGCCTTCCCAACTAGAAAGGGTAATGTTTTTAACATTGCTGATATTGAACAAGGCGTAAGCAATATGAATCGTCTTAGATCAAATAATACTGTAATTGATTCAAGGCCAGCAGAGGAAAATGGAATGTCTAATATAGTAGTTAATAATTACAAAAATCCTAATTCTTTAGAGTTAGGAGTTAACTATGACAATAGCGGATCAAAATCGACCGGGGTTTACAATGTCACATATAGTATTAATAAGGATAACCTCCTGAAGATAAATGATAATATTGGTTTTTCTCAAATCAAAAGCCAGAGAAGTGAAACTAATATAGCTAATATTTCGATTCCATTTGGCTACTATACTTTTGGTTATTCGGATGTTTCCAACGAATATACTTCATTTTCAGGAGGAATAAAAGTTGGAGGAACTTCAACAAATCATGATTTCTCATTAGCAAGGTTGCTATATAGAAGCAAAACAGATGAGCTTAATATTAATACTAATCTAAATCTAAGAAATAGTACTAGAATAGAATCTGGAGTTGTTAGGTTATTGTCACAAAGATTATCAACTGGTAGAATTGGTTTAGATTATAGAACTAGCTTCAAAAATAATCTAACTATCTATACTGGCTTTACTTATTCAAAAGGATTAAAAATTCATAGTGCCATTGATGATCAAAAATTATATGGATCATCAGTTACTAAAGATACGCCAAGATCCCAATTTGAAAAGTTTAGTTACAATCTAAGTCTTTATAAACCTTTTGGTAAGTATCTAAATTATTCTCTTCAAGCCAATGGTCAACATAGTGCAGATTCCCTTTATTCTTCAGAACTTCTTTATGTGGGTGGTAGTAGGTATACTGTAAGAGGTTTGCCTTATGATGGTATTAATGGCTCAAAAGGTGCATATATAAGGAATGATCTTAATATTAATTTATCTTCAATATTAACAACATTTGAAATCAAGCAAGATCAAGAAAATCACAATAAATTTACCAATAAGGCAATTTCAATATTACAAAATACACATCCTTACATCTTTTATGATTATGGTTTTACTAGAGCCATTGTTAGATCTGATGAAAATGCCAAAACAGAATATATTTCAGGAGCTGGACTTGGTCTTAAATATTATGGTAAATATATTAGTGGTGAAGTTAGTTATGCTGCAAATATCAATTCACCCGAATATGTCATTGAGAATAACGATTATCAAAATAGTGCTATTTACTTTGGAATAAGTGGTAAATATTGGCTGTGGTAGTCGATTTTAATCAATTTCTTGACTTTTTTGTAAAAAGATTTAAAATCTTCAGACCCCTTATTTTTAGGATTTAATATTAATGAATGTCTGAATTAAATTATGAGAAAATTATTTATTACTACCGCTGCCGTATGTTCCCTTATGTCTTCTTTAGCAAGTGCTAAAACCGAAGGAAATTACGTTGGAATTGATCTTGTTCAAACACAAACTTCTGCCACTAAAACTAAAGATGGTAATGGCACCACTCCTAATAGCACTACTTTTAAAGTTAGAGATGAGAATAACATTTCTTTAGGGTTAAATTATAAATATGCATTTAATTTCAATAATTTCTTTATCGCCCCTGGTGTTTTAGTTGATTATGCAAATGTATCTGCGCATGATTCAGTGAATGATTCATGGAACTTAGATTATAGACTAGGTTTAAATATTGATCTTGGTTACGACATTACAGATAAAATAGCTGTTTTTGCTAAAACTGGTCTTGTTAATAATTACTACCATGTTAATTGGGCTGGAAATAAAGAAAAAAGTGGATCAGATCTTTCACTTTCTTATGGTCTTGGAGCAAAATATTCCGTATTAGATAATTTGGATGCGGTATTAAGCTATGAAACTTCTAGTTTAGATATGGAATCTCCAAACTATGTTACCAAAGTTGGAAAAGAAACAACAAGATTTGAATTAGATATAATAAAAATTGGTGCCTCTTACAAATTCTAATAAACTTTAATTATTTTATAAAGCAGGTTTTAAATTTAAAACCTGCTTTTTTCTTTAGATGGGAGCTCAAAGAAATATTGTAGATGAAGTATTTATATTATGAGCAGAAAAACAAAATTACACCACTACGAACAAACCACGTTTCCAATGACAATCGCGCAAGCCTTATTCTATAAATTTAAGCAATTCCTCTGCTTAACCCTTTCTATCGCTTTAACATTTAATCCTCTTTTAATAAATGTTGCAAATGCAGCCCCACAAAATGATATTGCTGTTGATGCTAATGCCAATGCCGCTTATCAAGCTCATCTAAAATCATCCGCAAATGGTACTGATGTTGTTGATATTACCGCTCCAACCTCTTCTGGAACCTCGGTAAACCACTGGGAAAGACTAAATAACACCCAAGGGATGATCTTTAATAACTCTCAATATGATGGTAATTCAAGAATTGGTGGTTTTGTAGATGCTAATATTAATATGAATCAACCAGGAAGTTCTGCTGCTTCAGTGATCCTTAACCAAGTGAACGGAACATCAAGAAGTCACTTCACAAATACAACAGAAATATTTGGTACGCAGGCAAAGTTTATTATTTCAAATCCCAACGGAGTCACTTGCAACGGATGTGGCTTTATTGGTGCTCCAAAGGTTACCCTTACAACTGGTAATCCTACTTATAATTCTCCAGGTGGTGATTGGAGTGGTGATTTAAGTGTAAATGGTGGTGATGTAGAAATAGGCAATAATGGTTTTAGAGGTTTTGTCAATGATGGTGATCCAGCAAATGATGTTAGTTATGTGGATATAATTGCTAGAAGTGTAAATATAATTGGAGAATTATCATCTACATCAGAAGTAAATATAATAACTGGTAGAAATGACTATAATTATAATACAGGCAATACCAACAAAAAAGCTTATGACGGAAGTGCAAAGCCAGAAATTGCCATTGATACTTCGGTTCTTGGTTCAATTAGTTCGGGAAGAATTAGATTGATTGCCAATGAAGATGGTGTTGGTGTAAAAAGTGAAGCAAATGTAACCAGTAGTGCTGATGATATTATCATTAGCTCTAATGGTAAGGCGACAATTAGAAACTTAAATAGTGCCAGTGATATTCTAATAACATCAACCAATGATGATGTTGATGCTGGAGACATTACCTCAACCAGGGATACTAATATCACGGCAAATAATAGCATCTTCATAAATGATAATATCACGACAGGACAAGATTTATTTTTAACCACTATCAACAATAATATTCAAGTTGCAGATAATTCAACAATTCAGTCAAGTAGAGATATATTTTTAGATGCTGATAACAATATTTATAATTTAGGAATTTTAAAAGCGGACTATAATATTGATATTGCCGCTAAAGGAAATAATACAGATTCTAATTTAACAGATGAAAAAGGGTTAATAAATACTGGTAAATTAGAAGCAAATAATAATCTGATAATTCACGATACTTACAATTTGATCAATAAAGATAATGGCCAAATTTTAGCCAATTTAGGTGATGTAAATATCGCCCTTACAAATGATCTAATAAATAAAAATAATGGCATTATCAAAGCCAATAATCTGGTTCAAATTACTGCCAATAATCTTTATAATCAAGATAGCGCAACAATCGAAAGTAGTAATAGTGCAAACTTTTATATTACCAACCTACTTGAAAACCAAGCTATAATCAAAACCACCAACGATCTAACAATCAAAAAAGATCAGTTAAGTGAAGATAATATTGGTGAGTTAAAAAATAGTGGAACTCTGAATGTTCAAAATGATCTTAAAATTAATGCGGATAACATTAATATGTTTAGTCAGGCAATCGCCACAACTAGAGATATTTTTATCAAAGCAGTTAATTATGTTAACGATACTCTAATCCAAGCTGGTAGAAATTTAGTCATGACACTTACTGGTACTTTTACCAATAATTCAACCTCAAGGCTTCATGCTGACAATCATCTTCATGTCACCGCCAATGTAATGAATAATTATGGAGTTATTGATAGTGGTTCTAATTTAAGAATAAAAACATTAGATAATAATTTAAATACAAACGGCCTTTATAATAAAGGCTTAATTTATTCAGGAGGTGACCTAAGCTTATATGCAACTAATAATATCTTAAACCAAAATTCCATCTATTCAGTTGGCAATATGTATCTTGGAGACAAAGAAATAGATAAAAAGTTTTTAACAGATCTTGATTCTGGCGCTGATATTGGTGGAGTTGTGAATTTAGCGTTAACAAATAATGTAACCAATAACTCCACAGGAACAATTGAAAGTGAAGGTGATATTAATGTTGAATTGGCAAATATTTTAAGAAATGAAGGTGTTTATGTGGCTCCTACCTTATATCAATATACAATAAGAACTTGGGGCGGAAGATTTCCTGGTGCTGAATATGCGGTTAGAGTTCAAAAAGGAAATTCGTTACAATCATCAATAAAAGGTAATAATATCAACATCGTTGCTGATTCTGTACAAAACTATGCCAGTTATATTGGAGCAGTAAATGACATAAATATTACTGCCAACACATTAGAAAATAGAAACCTATTCACATCTCCTGTTTATAACTGGATAGGAGGTTACAATCGTCATGGTTATACATCATTTAGAACTTGGAACGGTACAGAAAATTCTGGTGATATTCCACTAATTCACGCTGGAAACCAAATAACTTTAACCTTGAATGGTCAAACAGTAACAACTGATTCAGCAAATAATCCAGTTCTTGCTAGTCTAATTAATAATGGAAATATATTTGGTGGTCAAGGAGTGTCAATTAGCTCCGCTAATACTGTTTTAAATCAAGGCTTAGGTGTTGTTCTTTTAAAAGAGGTAATAATAAATTTAGATCAGTTTCTTCCCAAGGTTGACGGAGTTGTAACTAGAGTAAATGTTAATGATACGGCTGATGCAATAGATCCTTCCTATAAATTCTATTTAGTTAGTACCTTATATGACTTTGATCCAGCAAAATATCAAGCTCAAAGCAGAATTATAAATCAAATCAGAAAAGTAACCGGTGATCAAAATGCTGCTCAAATCAGAGATTGTATTAATAATGGCAATACGGCTGACTATTGTATTAGTCTTGTTAGTATCACTGAAGATGCAAATAAACAATTCATTTTACAAACTGACCCAAAGACAGAAAATGACATAATTCAGAAGGCAGCAGTTGCTATGACTGGAAAGGCCCACTTTAGCGAAAGCGCTAAAACAGATGAAGAAGATAGAAATGCTCTTTATAATAACGCTTTAGAATTCACTATTGCTAATGCTGAAGATGGTTTAGAGTTTGGTAAGGCTTTATCTGATGATCAACAAGCTAAATTAACCAAGACAATTTTATGGTATGTTGAAGAGGAAAAAGACGGAATTATAATGTTGGTTGCCAAGGTTTATATGCCAAAAAGCGCATTAGATAATCAACCAAAAGGATCTGGTGGAGAAATTAATGGTGGATCTGGAAATTTAAGTGTTATTGCTAACAGTGGAGATATTATTAATGAAGGTGGTAAATTATCGGGGTATGATATTATTTTAGAAGCAAATAATGGAAATATTTTAAGTAAGAGTAATAAAAGTAGCGATGTAGTTGGTGGTAATATTAAAGAATTTATTAATTCGGAAGGGTCAATAAAAGCTACTAATGATCTAACTTTGACAGCTGGAAATGAAACCAGAATTATTGGCGCATTAATCAGCGCTGGTGGCGATACTAATATTACAACAGAAGATCTTATTGTTGAAGCTTTAGCGGTTAGAAACAGAAATGAATTTATTAGCAAAAAATATACCTCAATAACTGATGAAACCAAAAATACTGGCTCAGAAATTGTAACTGGTGGAAGCTTGATAATAAATGCTAGTAATGATGCATTAATAAAAGGAAGTGATATTACAGTTACTGGAAATGCCAACATTAATACAGTTGGTGATCTAGCAATAGTTTCTGCTCAAGATACATCTTACAAATTTACAGCAAGTAAAAAGAAGGGTAGTTTTGGTAGAGGAAGCAGTAGCTCTTCAACAACAAATAAAACAACTCAAGTTTCTTCAAATATCAATGTTGGCGGAGATATTAATTCAACAAGTAAAAAGAATATCACTATTCTAGCCAGTAACCTTATTTCAGCTTCAGGTGACGTTAATTTAACTGCCAAAGAGCAAATTAATATTCTATCTGGCCAAGACACATATTCTAAAGAAACTACCAGTACAAAGAATGGATTAACAACTACAGCAAAAACTCAAAACATTAACGAAACAGTGACTCAGGTAATAAGCGATATTAACGCAGCCAATGGAAGCATAACCACAAAAAGTGGGTCTGACACTAACATAATTGCTAGTAATCTAGTTGCTGGAAATGATGCTACTTTGAAAGTTGGTAGCTATATAGATTCTGCAAATAATGAAATTATCAACAATGATGCAACTCTAAATATCCTAAATGCCAAAGATAGTGAATATTCTTATGAATCTTCCTCTAAACTAAGTAAAATGGATGTTAAAGCTATTGCAGTTGGTTTTGTTGGTGGCGCACTAACCGGAGGAGCTACTGCTTTAACCGGAGCTTATGCT
>JAOFKK010000048.1 GCA_028040005.1 Rickettsiales bacterium | reverse complement strand
TATGGTGCGTCAATGGCAAGAATTGGTCTTTGAAAATCGTGAAAGTGAAAGCTATATGGGCTCTCTACCTGATTTTGTAAAATTAGGTGAATCTTTGGTATTAAGGCTATTTATTGTGACAACCCCAATGAAGTCAAAGACAAATTCCAAGAAATGCTTGATCATGATGGGCCAGTTTTATTTGATTGTGTTACTGAAAAATCTGAGAATGTCTTTCCCATGATTCCTGCTGGCTCTGGTCATAATGAAATTCTTTTACGCCAAGACCAGGAAAATTACGACCAAAAAGATAAAAATGCCGTTTAGATAGTTGCAAATTAACAACGCCAAGTTTATTATTTAATCGTAATACCATTTACCGTTAAAATAAATACATATCATAAAGTCTAGGGTGTCATCAATTAATTAAATTGCTGGATGATTAAAATGCTTTAAGCATTACTATATGATATCGTAATAAACCTTAATTTAAATTAAATTATGACTGAAAATACAATTAAATTACCTAAAATTAAAATCACACAATTACTAGAAGCAAAAGCTCATGTTGGCCATCAAAGTCGCAAGCTAAACACTAAAATGGCAAAATATATTTTTTGCGATCATAATAAAACCAGCATTATTGACTTAAATAAAACTGCCCAAGCATTATTTCAATCATTACAAGTTGTCAAAAATGTTGCAAAAAATAATGGTAGAATCTTATTCGTTTCAACAAAAAAGCAAGCTTCAGAATTAACTGCACAATATGCCACTAAATGTGGTCAATATTATGTTAACCAAAAATGGCTCGGTGGTATGTTAACTAACTGGAAAACCATATCCAACTCGATTAAAACTCTTGAAAAAATTGAAAAGGATCTATCTGACGAAAATGCCGATCTTAATAAAAAAGAAAAGCTAGTATTAGAAAGAGATAGATTAAAATTAGAGTCGGCGCTTGGCGGCATTAGAAATATGGGTGGACATCCTGATCTTGTTGTAATTATTGACATTAGAAGAGAATCTAACGCTTTAAATGAAACAAAAAAATTAGGCATTCCTGTTGTTGCGGTAGTTGATACTAATTGCAATCCTGATCCGGTTGATTTTGTTATTCCTGGTAATGATGATTCTCGCCAATCAATTGAATTATTTTACCATCTTATTTCTTCAGCTATTCTTTGCGGTATTGAGGAAAGTGCAAAAGAATCTGGCATGAAAAATTTAGAAAAAACAGAAGTCAAAACAAAAAAAACTTCTAAAACTAAAGAGGTCAAAAAAGAGGAAATTAACGAAGTAGAAGCTCCAAAAACAGAGGAGGAGGTAAAAATAGAAGAAATTCCTGCCGCTATTAGTGAAGAAAAAAAGGAAGAAAAACCTACTAAAGCTAAGGCAGCAACTAAAACAGCGACCAAAACAAAGTCTAAAGCAAAATCTAAGACTAAAACAAAAGCAGAATAATAACTAAAATTAAGAATAAATGGCAAATTTAAAATTAGTAAAGGAATTAAGATCTCAAACTGGATCTGGAATAGCAGATTGCAATAAAGCTCTTGCCGAATGTAATGATAATTTACAAGATGCAATTGATTATCTTCGAAAAAAAGGATTATCTTCAGCAGCCAAAAAAAGCTCAAGAACAACTTCAGAAGGATTAGTTTCAACAATTGTTAATAATAATAAGGCGGCAATTATTGAAGTTAATGCCGAGACTGATTTTGTTTCTAAAAATGATAAATTCCAAAATTTAGTTGAAAATATCACCAATATCGCTATTAATTTTGATGATTTAGCATCATTAAAAGCAGCAAATTATACAGGATCTGAAATTTCTATTGAAGATGAAATTAAAAACCAAATCGCAGTAATTGGAGAGAATATCAATCTTAGAAGAATATCCTCTATTGCCGTTACTAAAGGTGTTATTACCCAATATATTCATAATAAAGTTAAAGGAAATATGGGTAAATTAGGTGTTTTAGTTGCCTTAGAGTCTGAATCTGCAGATAGTGATAAATTAGAAGAATTAGGAAAGCAAATTGCAATGCATATTGCCGCTAGCAAGCCTGAAGCTTTAGATATCTCTTCAATTAGCGAAGAAAAATTAGCAAGAGAGACTGAAATCCTAAAAGAGCAAGCTAGAGCATCTGGCAAGCCAGAAAATATCATTGAAAAAATGATTCAAGGAAGAATCAGAAAATATTACGAAGAAATTGTCCTTTTGGAACAAAATTTTGTAATGGATGATAAAATAAAGGTTAAGGATTTATTAAAAAACTACTCGAAAGACCTATCTTCTGAAGTTAAAATTAAAGATTTCAAGCTATTCTTACTTGGTGAAGGTGTTGAAAAGAAAGAAGAAGATTTTGCTGATGAAGTAAATAAAATCATCAATAAATAATGTCAAGCGAACCCAAATATAAAAGAATATTATTTAAAGTATCTGGGGAGGCCATGATGGGCGACAAGCCATTTGGCCATGACAGAAAGTCAATCAAGGTAATTTGTGATCAAATTATCGAGGCTTATAATTTAGGCCATGAAATCGCTATTGTTGTTGGTGGGGGTAACATATTTAGAGGCATTTCAGTTGCTGCAGAAGGAATGGAACGGGCAAGCGCTGATTATATGGGCATGCTTGCAACCTCTATTAACGCCATGGCGTTGCAAAATATTTTAGAGCAAAGCAAAATTCCTACCAGAATGCAATCCGCCATTCCAATGAACACTATCTGCGAAACTTACGCCAAAAGAAAAGCCGTAAGACATCTTGAAAAAAAGAGAATTGTAATATTTGCAGCGGGAACTGGTAACCCATTTTTTACCACTGACACAGCAGCCATATTAAGGGCGGTAGAAACAAATTGCGATGTTATTTTAAAAGGAACTCAGGTTGATGGCGTCTATTCTGCTGATCCAAAAAAAGATAAGGATGCAACCAGATATAATCAATTAAGCTACCAAGATGTAATCAAAAAAGACCTTAGGGTAATGGACCAAACTGCTATCGCCTTAGCAAAAGAAAATAAATTGCCAATAATTGTCTTTTCAATTGCAGGAAAAAGCGCCCTTAGTAAAGTATTAAGCGGTAAATTAAATCACACCATAATTCAATAATAAAATTATGCAAGAATTACTAGATCAATCAGAATTAAAAATGGAGGAGGCCTTAGAATTTTTACATAAGGAGTTGGCAACCATTGTTACAGGTAGGGCAAATCCAGCATTACTTGATAATGTTAAAGTAGAATCTTATGGTAGCTTTATGCCCATTAATCAATTATCAAATATCTCAGCTCCTGATGCCTCAACCATCACCCTACAAGTTTGGGATAAGGAAATGGTAAAACCAATTGAAAAATCTATCATGAATTCAGATTTAGGTTTAAACCCAATGTCTGATGGCCAATTAATTAGAATTTCAATTCCAAAATTAAGCGAAGAAAGAAGATTGGATTTGGCAAAATTAGCCAAAAAATATGGTGAAAATAAAAAGGTTCAAATCCGCAATATTAGAAGAGACTTCATCGATAAATTTAAAAAAGAAAATCAAGAATCTGGATCAAAAGATAATATCCACGGATTTACTGAAATTTTACAAAAAATAACCGATGATTATGTTGCCAAAATTGACAATGCTGTCATAGAAAAAGAAAAGGACCTAACAACAATATAACCCTCTCTTCAATCAAAGTAAAATTCTTATAAATGCAACCAAAACATATTGCTATCATAATGGATGGTAATCACAGATGGGCCAAAAAAAGAATATTACCAGTTAAGTTAGGACATAAAGCTGGCGCATCATCTATTAAAGAATTAATAAAATCAGCTTTGGAATTTAAGATTCCATATATAACGATTTATGCCTTTTCTACTGAAAATTGGTCTCGCCCTGAAGAAGAGGTCGAGGATTTAATGAAATTACTTCAAAATTATCTTGAAAATGATGTTAAGGATTTAATTAAATATGGTGTTAAAATCATCAGCTCTGGGGAATTATCAAAATTAAACCCTAAAATTGAAGAAAAAATAGAATTAATTAAAGAAAAAACTAAAAGTAATAATAATATAACTCTTAATGTAGCTTTTAATTATGGCGCAAGAGAAGAAATTACCAATGCAGTAAAAAATATTGCTAAAGATATAAAGGATAATAAAATTAATATTGAAAATATCACTGAGGATTTAATCAGTCATAACTTATATAATCCCCAAATTCCAGATCCTGATTTAATTATTAGAACTGGAGGCTGCAATAGATTAAGTAATTTTTTATTATGGCAATCTTCCTATTCGGAATTATATTTTACTGATACTCTGTGGCCCGATTTTAAGAGGGAAGATCTTAAAAATGCTATAGAAAACTTTAAACAAAGAAAAAGAAATTATGGAAAAAGGTAAAATAATAATTAAAAATTTCTTACAAAAATTCTCAAATCTAGATTCTTTAAAAACCCTATCAAATTTAGAGCAAAGAATTGCAAGCTCTCTTATTTTAGTGCCAATTATATTATATGCTATCTTCCTATCAAAATCGATATTTTTATTATTATTTTTAGCAATTGCAATATTAGCATCTTTTGAATGGGTTAAGTTAATACAATCAGATACTGAAAATAAAAATAAATGGCTTTTGATTGGGTTCTTTTATCTTTTAATACCATTTTTTTCAATTTTAGAATTAAGATTTATTAATAAGGATATTATTTTATGGTTATTTTTTGTAGTTTGGTCAACCGATATATTTGCTTATTTTATAGGTAAAAATATTGGAGGGCCCAAATTAATACCATCCATCAGCCCTAATAAAACATGGTCTGGATTAATTGGAGGAATGCTATCAGCAGCCATTATTGGATCTCTTTCAACATTAATGTTTGAAGGAAGTATTATATTTTTTACTATATCTAGCATTATTTTAGCTTTAATTGCCCAAGCTGGCGACTTTTTTGAATCAAAGGTTAAAAGAATCTTTAATGTAAAAGATAGCGGCAATATAATACCTGGACATGGAGGTATTTTAGATCGCATTGACGGATTAATGTTTGCAGCACCAGCTGTTTTAATTATATATATTTTATTTCAAAGTAATTTTTAACTTTGCCCCTATGGCGGAATTGGTAGACGCGGCAGATTCAAAATCTGCTATTCTTACGAATGTGTCCGTTCAAGTCGGACTAGGGGTACCATAACATAATTTTAATGGATATTTCTATAATCTTTAAAGCAATAATATTAGGTATTATTGAAGGTTTAACAGAGTTTTTACCAATATCCTCAACTGCTCACTTAATAATCGCCGCCAAAATAATTAATTTTAACGAGATTGAAAATAATATTTTTGAAATAGCAATTCAATTAGGCGCCATATTAGCAGTGGTCTTTTTATATCGTAATAAAATAATTAAAATTATAAATACCTTACCTAATAATAAAGATTCACAGCAATTCACATTAAATATAATCTGCGCCTTTATTCCTACTGCTATTATTGGCTTTTTACTGTACCCCATCATTAAAACTCACTTTTTTTCATTAAAAATAATTGCAATATCACTAATTATTGGCGGAATTATTATTTTAATCATTGAGAAGGCTAAAATTACCATAAAATTTAATAAAATTGAAGAAATAAACATTAAAAATTCAATATTATTAGGGTTATTGCAATCTTTGGCCATAATTCCAGGAACATCAAGATCTGGCGCAACAATTATGGGCGGGCTAATTCTAGGAATGAGACGAGAAGTGGCAACAGAGATGTCATTCTTTTTAGCAATTCCTACAATATTTGCCGCAACTATCTATGATCTATATAAAAATTATGATTTATTAAATATTGATCATCTATTTATTATTTCTGTTGGTTTTATTTCTGCCTTTATCTCTTCTATAATTATTATTAGATGGTTCATTAATTTTATCAGCAAAAATGATTTTAAAATTTTTGCCTATTACCGGATTATAATTGGATTAATTTTAGGAATTTATATATATGTCTAATAATATAACAAATTTTACCTTAGATCAAAGGTTAGAAAATGATTGTTTTTTAATTAAAGAGCTTAAATTATCAAAATTACTCTTAATGAATAACAAATTATATCCTTGGTTTATATTGGTACCAAAGAGAAATAACATGAAGGAAATTACTGATTTAGAATTTTTGGATCAGCAAATTTTATTAAAAGAAATTAATGATATTTCAAAGATTATTCAAAATAATTACAATCCTGACAAATTAAATATTGCAGCTTTGGGCAATGTGGTGCCACAACTTCATATCCACATCATTGCTCGCTATAAAAATGACAAAACCTTCCCCAATCCAGTTTGGATCAGTAGCGAAAAACAAGAATATAATGATAAAGATATTCAAGATATTATCTCATTTTTTATGAACTAAGAAATACTCCCATTTGTCAGAACTGCACCCATTTGTTAGACCATTACCTCTTTAAAAGTCGTAGACTTTTTTCTTTAAATTCGGTGTAGAAATTTTTGAATTTTCTGAAATTTTAGAATGGCCCTAAATAGCCAAATTCGTAGAAAATTCTGGAAAATTCTAAATTTTCGTTAAATTAAAAATTAACGATCCCATATTAGACACAATAAAAATGCGTTACCAAATTAAAAATTAATGGTCTGAATTTTGGGGAGCATTTCTCTTTCTGAAGCATTTCTTTTATTAACTATCTGCAGTTCAAATTGAAATATTTTCTGACATGTCCGATGATGCTTCTAATGCTTTTTGTGGAGCAGGTGATGACGCCGGATCTTTTGCCCCTCCTTTCCCTTTAGTTTTTAGAACGGTACAAGGGGCACTCGGTGGTACTTTATGAGCACCTTCATCAGAACCAACTGAGCCTAATGAATCATTAGACAACTGAGACCCTACTCCTCCTGGTTCTAAATCAACTGTGCTGCAGGACCATCTACATCACCTGCTCGTCTCCTTCTTAATGCTACCACTGCCGCGCAACAGGCAATAACAGCAATAGACCCTGCCAATCCAATTCCCAACCCTGCAAGTGTTTTATTAAATTCAGTATTATCACCTTCAGGTGAATCAAGTGGATCTGGAACATAAGTAGTAGAGATGGTGGCAATTTCATTAGTATTAGAAGCGGCGATTGTTTCATTACAAGCTTGTTGCAATGCCAATTCTACTTCTATGCCCGCACTTATCTTTGTCATACATAAACGAACGATATCACCCTCTTGACTAGTATCAAGAGTTGTGCTAATTTCACATTTAGTAATATTACAATTTTTGTCACCAGACATTTCTGCAACCGCAAAAGATGAGGTTGTACTTCCGTCATTATTGGTAGCGTGACTGGCAGAAACAGAAATTGTAGTTGTACTATCTTCATCAGGAGTTAAAGTAAAAGTCTCGGTCTTAGTTGTGCTAGTTCCACTAGTAGTTAAGCTTCTAGTTGTAGAGGTCGTAGTTGGAGATGTTGTAGTTGGAGATGTTGAAGAAGTGGTGGTGGTGC
>JAOFKK010000047.1 GCA_028040005.1 Rickettsiales bacterium | reverse complement strand
GAGAAGATACAACGCCACCAGTAATAAAAATAAATTTTGTTTTTTTGCCAGCCATTTAATTTAATAAAGAATTAAATAATAACAATCCATCTAAGCCGCTAACATTAGCATCAATCGCCCTTTCAGGGTGAGGCATCATACCTAAAATATTTTTATTCTTATTAAAAATACCTGCAATATTTGCTTTTGAACCATTTGGATTTGATTCATTATTAATATCTCCCATCTCATTGCAATATTTAAAAGCAATTTGATTATTATCTTCAAGATTTTTTAATAAATTATCGCAGCAATAATAATTACCATCCATATGAGCAACAGGTATTTGAATAATTTTATTGATTTGATTGGTAAAATTTGTTGCTTTATTTTGACAAGATAAATGCACATTTTGGCAGATAAATTTACCTTTTTGATTTTTCATCAAGGCACCATCTAATAAACCAGCTTCAGTTAAAATTTGAAAACCATTGCAAATTCCAATTATTTTAACACCCTTATTAGCTAAGCGAATAATTTCAGGCATAATGTTAGAATTGGCAGCAATACCGCCACTTCTTAAATAATCACCATAAGAGAACCCACCTGGTATTAAAATTAAATCTAAATCATCATCTAATTTTGATTCCTTATGCCAAATTTTTTGTATATTATTACTAACAAGGCTTAAACCATCAATACCATCCTTATCACAATTTGAACCTGGAAAAATAATTATTGCTGTTTTCATTAATTTAAAAATATTTTAATTATCCGTTAATATTCGGAAACCTAGGTTACCTCGGATTAAAATTTATAGAATTTTTTTAATTCATCAAAAAAATATTGCCATAGCTCATCTTCATTATCAATCCATTTTTTTAAATTAGCATCATAGGAAAAATATTTAGCACCTATATTAGGGGAAGAGAACCAAATTTTTTGACTAGCACGATGTTTGTTAATGATATATTTTTGTCCAGTAGCAAATATTTTAATATCTAAAATACCATCAAGATAATCAACTTCAAAAATTGAATCTTCATCATTATCTTCAATATGATCAGCAATTTTTAGAAGGATTTTTTCTGCAAAAATTTCAAAATCTGTTTCATCCATATATAGACAATCAGTCATATTTTTTAAATTAATTTAACCTATTGGCCCTCCCTACTTTGTTGATCTATACTAACTTCAGCACTAGGCAAACTAGGATTTTTAGAAGGCTCTTTTTTATTACTTGACCAAGATCTAGCAATACCACCCATAGTAGGAGATGGCTTTTTTTGTGCTAATTGCTTACTGTCTACAAATTGTTTAAATTGCTTACTGTTTTTCAATTCTAATAATTTACCTGCTTTATCCTCAGTAATTGAAGTAATTGAATCAGGATTGGACAAATCTATACCTCTTATATCTCTTAAATTAGGATCTTCTGATTTGTTAATAAAGTCCTGCAAATAACTCCTCTCTTCTACAGATGTTTGACAAAAATTATCTAGAATCTGTTTATTACTATATGTTTTTACAGGGTGCATTGCAAAATAATTTAATAATTAACCAATTCTTTTAATTATACGACCCTTAGTTAGATCATAAGTTGTCATTTCAACCTCAACCTTATCACCTTTTAAAATTCGGATTTTATTTTTACGAATTTTGCCAGAAGCGTGGGCTGTAATAACAAAATCATTTTCTAATGTTACTCTAAAAATTGTATTTGGTAATACTTCAGTTACAACTCCATTAATTGTTAAAAGATCGTCTTTTGGCATAAATTAAGATTTTAAAAATATTATTTCATTATCAGAAGATAAATTCTGACAATATTTATAACCTTGACTATGGGAAAAATTATATAAAATTTCAAGATTTATTTCATCAAATTGCAAAATATAGCGAATAAATTCACCTTTTAATTTTTTAGAAATATGACCAGCATTTTTTGCCTGACCATTCTTAACTTCAAAAAAATTAATTAAATAGCATTTTTGATTATCAATATCGACAGCTTTTCGATGGGCTTGCGGCAATATATCTAAAATAATTTTATCTTGTAATTCTTCTTTTAAGGTTTGCTTTAGGTTCTTTTTCCAATAATTATCAATTTTAAAATCAGAAAATTTTGCTGCTATTGATAATTTATAATTTGGAATTAAATCTGTTATTTTTAATAATCCAAATAACCCATCAATAAATAAAATTGACTCATTAGCATTATTTTTTTGATTTTGATCAAGAGTTTGGTAATTAATGGCATTAAACATAACACCAGAATATCTTTTAATTGCCGGTAGGGTTAATTTATCATCAAAATTTTGCAAAAGAGAAGTGATTTGCTCAAAATTTGTTTTGACAGAAAATAATTTTTCTAGATCTTTTGGATTGGAATTACTGATAAATTGTAATAATTTTTCTAGTAAAAAACTTCTCTCCTCCTCCAGGCAGTAAAAATAATTACGCTTCTTTACATTAGAATATTTCTCCTTTCCTCCTTCTAATTTTCCTTCAGATGGAGGTAAAAGAATTTTATAATTTATCATTATAAATATTAATCTTTAGAAAACTTTTTTGAAAATTTCATCTGTATTTCTAATATAAAAACTATAATCAAAAATATCTTCTAGTTTTTTCTCCCCTAATTTTTCTACAATAAGATCATTTTGCTTTAAAAGAGTTAAAAAATCTTTACCCTCTGACCAAACTTTCATGGCATTTTCTTGCACTATTTTATAAGCATCTTCACGAGAAATTTTAGCTTCTTCAATTAAAGTTAACATAACTTGACCAGAAAAAACCAAACCATTTAATTTTTCTAGATTTTTTACCATATTATCTGGATAAATCATCAAATTTTCAACCAATCCAATTAAGCGATTTAAAGCAAAATCAGCAACTACTAAAGCATCTGGCGCAATCATTCTTTCAACTGATGAATGAGAGATATCTCTTTCATGCCAAAGGGCAACATTTTCAAGCATTGGTGTTGCAGATGAGCGAATAATACGAGCTAAACCAGTTAAATTTTCTGATAAAACTGGATTCCTTTTATGAGGCATGGCAGAAGATCCCTTTTGACCTTTAGAGAAAAATTCTTCAACTTCCAAAACTTCCGTTCTTTGTAAATGCCTAATTTCAACCGAAATATTTTCAATAGAAGATGCAATTACTGACAAAACACAGAAAAAATGAGCATGACGATCACGCGGAATTATTTGAGTTGAAATATCTTCAGCTTTTAAACCCATCTTATCAGCAACAAATTCTTGCACTCTTGGATCAATATTGGCAAAAGTTCCAACCGGCCCCGAAATAGCGCAAATTGCAATTTCTTCCCGCGCTGCTAGTAATCTATCTTTTGCCCTTTTAAATTCAGCGTAAAATCTAGCCATTTTTAAGCCAAAAGAAGTAGGTTCAGCGTGAATACCGTGAGAGCGACCAACACAAACAGAATCCTTATGAGCATAAGCTTGTTTTTTAAGAGCTGCTAATAATTTATCCAAATCTTCTAATAATAAGTCTGCCGACTGTGTCAATTGCTTTGAAAGGCAACTATCCAAAACATCAGAGCTGGTCATGCCCAAATGCACATATTTTGAAGCATCGCCAATTGATTCGGCAACATTAGTTAAAAAAGCAATAACATCATGTTTGGTAACTTTTTCAATTTCTAGAATTTTATCAATATCAAATTTACCATTTTCTAAAATTTGCTTAGAAGTGCCTTTGGGAATATGGCCATATTCTTCCATTGCCATTGCAGCGTAAGTTTCAATATCTAGCCAGATTTGATATTTATTTTCATCAGACCAAATTTTGGCCATTTCTTCTCTTGAATATCTTGGTATCATAATTATTTATATTGATAGAAGTTTGTTAAAAAACTAAAATTATAATTTTTAAAACTCCTATATTTTACTAACTTCAATTAATTTAATTGATTTAGAATCTGAATCTAGGACTTTAAAAGATAGATTTTCTCTTTTAAAGGATTCTCCAACTCCTGGTATTTTTTTTAAAATAAAAAACATAAAACCGCCTATTGTTTCAAAATCATCCTCTTCATTTTCGGCAATTTTTAATTCTAATAATTCTTCAACCTCCTCAATATCGACCCTACCCCCAAAATGGAAAACATTATTGCTGATCTTCTTCTTGGTTAGATAAATATTATCTTCTAAAATATCATGCTCATCTCTAATGTCGCCTACAATTTCTTCAATAATATCTTCAATTGTAATAATGCCATCAGTTCCACCATATTCATCCAAAATAATAGCAATATGAACGCCAGAAGAACGCATTTTTACCAAAAGATTGGTAATTTTCATGGAATGTGGAACATATAGAATTTTCCGAGTAATATCTGATATTTTAAATTTTATATTATCATCATTAATAAATTTAATTAAATCTTTGCAATGGATAAAGCCCAAAATATTATCAAGATTCTTGCTATAAATAGGCATTCTACTATGCTCTTTATCAAGAATAATAGATTTTATATCTTCTAATTTTGATCTTTTTTCAATAGCATTAATGTTATTTCTAGGAACCATAATATCGCCCACACGAATCTTATTAATGCCTAAAATATTATGAATCATGGTTTTTTGCTCTAAACCAATAATGCCAATATTATAAGATTTGATGATTATATTTCTCAGTCGAGAAGAAAAATATCTCCTTTTATCATTAAAGCAATAAATAATTAATTTAATAATAGAGTGTTTTTTTAACTCAGATTTATCCACAGATTTGGACTCCTGTCCCATCAGCTATTAGAATTAAGTTGATCAAAGGTAAGAATAGTATTTTTAGCGGCTTTTACTTCATTTACTCTTCTTCTAGGTGTAGAAATTGGATAAGAATGGAATTTATCACCATCACCATTTTCCACCTCTTTAGCAATATATATCATTATGTCGATAAATTTATCAATTACTTGTTTATTTTCAGTTTCGGTTGGTTCAATCAACATTGCACCCGAAGTAACTAATGGGAAGAAAACAGTCATGGGATGCATACCATATTCAACCAAAGCTTTTGCAATATCAAGAGTTGTAATGTTTTTTTCCTTTTGGATTTTATCATTAATTAAACATTCATGCATACAAGCACCTTCAAAAGGTACATTATAATGATTTTTTAATTTTGCTAAAACATAATTAGCAGATAAAACGGCATCTTCAGCAACTTGCTTTAATCCGTCAGAACCATGTGACATCATGTAAGATAAAGCACGAACCATCATGCCAAATTGACCATGAAAACCTTTAATTTTACCGACTGTATGTTTTGGAGCGGATAATTTATATTGATCATTCTCTTTTATCACAATCGGAGAAGGAACAAAATCAGATAATTCCTCAGAAACAGCAATTGGACCACAGCCAGGGCCACCGCCACCATGTGGAGTGGAAAAAGTTTTATGAAGATTAAAATGCATAACATCGACACCAATATCTGCTGGTTTAATTTTACCAACAATAGCATTATAATTAGCGCCATCACAATAAAAATAAGCACCAATTTCATGAATTATATCAGCAATTTCTTTTACTTTTGATTCAAATTTACCACAAGTATTAGGGTTAGTAAGCATAATGCCAGCAATATCTTTGCCATATTCATTAACTAATTTTTTAAATTCTTCAAAATTAACTTCACCAGTTTTTTTATCGGATGGAATAACCTTAATATCATAACCGCAAGTTGCAGCAGTTGCAGGATTTGTACCATGAGCTGAATCGGGAATTAAAATAATTTTACGAGCATCACCTTTAGCAGTAAGGGCAGCGCGAATAGTTAAAATACCAGCTAATTCACCTTGAGCGCCAGCAGCAGGAGCTAAACAAGTTGAGTGAAGACCGGTCATAATTGATAACCAATTTTGTAATTCATACATTAATTCTAATGCACCTTGAATTGTTGACTGATCTTGCAAAGGGTGAATATTGGCAAACCCAGGAAAACGAGCAACCTTTTCATTAAGCCTAGGATTATGCTTCATGGTGCAAGATCCAAGAGGATAAAAACCAGCATCAATTGAGTAATTTTGAGAAGATAAATTAACAAAATGGCCGATTACATCAGGCTCTGTTAATTCTGGAAGTCCAATTTTTTCTCTCTTTTTGCCACCAATTTTTAGTTCAAAATCGGCAATTTTTGGCAAATCAACACCGCAAGATCCTTCTCTTGATTGTCTAAAAAGAAGATCTTCTTCTAAATTAAGACCAACATTTTTTGGGATAAAATTTTCTATAGTTTTTTCTTTCATATCATTTAACACAGCTTCACTCATTATAATATTTCTTTAAGATTTTTAGCTAATATAGCCATATCCTCATCACTTGTTAGCTCGGTTACAGCTATTACCATTAAATTATTATCAAGGGCTAGACCACCTATAATATCTTGTTCTAACAATTTTTGATTAACTTCTTTGGCGTTTTTTGCTAGCTTGATAGTAAATTCATTAAAAAAACTATCATTAATTATTGTCACACCATCAATTTCTGATAAAAGATCAGCTAATTTACAAGCCTTATTGTGATTAAGTAAAGCTAAATTTTTAAAACCAATTTCACCAAGTAAAAATGAATGAATAGTAAAAGCAACAGCGCAAAGACCCTGGTTAGAACAAATATTTGAAGTTGCTTTATCCCTTCTAATATGTTGCTCTCTGGCATTTAGGGTTAAAACAAAAGATTCTAAATCATCTTCATCTGTTGTTGCACCGCAAATTCTACCCGGTACTTGTCTGACATATTTTTCACGGCAAGCAAAGAATCCAAGATGTGGCCCACCAAAATTTAAACCAACACCAATAGAAGATGCTTCACCAGTAACAATATCAGCCATTTTTGGCGCTTCCAACAATCCTAATGATAAGATTTCAGTTACTACAACAATCATTAAAGCTCCAACTTCATCAGCCTTAGCTCTAACAGCATTTAAATCAGTAATATTACCGTAAAAATCAGGATAGGCAGTAATTATTGCTGCTGTATTTTCATCAATTTGATCTTCAGAAATTAATTCAATTTCAGCTAGATCAGTATAGGTTTTTAAAACTTCTAAATAATCTGGATTTAAATCACCCAAAATAGCAATTTTGCGTTTATTCCTCTTTACCCTAACCGCCATTAAAGCAGCCTCTGCCACGCCAGTGGCGCCATCATAAAGTGAAGCATTAGCAACATCCATCCCCGTTAAACGAGTAATGATAGTTTGAAATTGAAAAATGGTTTTTAAAGTACCTTGCGAAATTTCTGGCTGATAAGGCGTATAAGCAGTTAAAAATTCTGACCTTTGAATTAAATGATCAACAGCAGCTGGAACATGATGCTGATAACAGCCAGCACCTAAGAAAAACGGCATGGAAGATGCTGATTTGTTTTTTTCAGATAGTTTTTTTAAGTAAGAATCAACTTCTATCTCACCCTTATGATCGGGTAGAGCTGAGATTTTTTCTTTCAAGATAAATTCCTTGGGAGCAGCAGCATAAAGCTCATCAATATGGCTAATGCCGATATCATTCATCATTTGCTCTCTTTCAAGCTTGGTTAAAGCCAAATAGCGCATTTCATCAAATAAATTAAGTTATTAAAGAAATAAATATATAGATATTTCCTT
>JAOFKK010000046.1 GCA_028040005.1 Rickettsiales bacterium | reverse complement strand
ATCAAAACCATTTACCATATTATTAATATTAATTAAAAATTTTTTCTGCTCAGATGTTAAATTAAAATATTGACGCTTCTCATCATTAATATATTGATTAAAATCTATTCTTGGCATATTTATAGATTTCTCATAAAATATTCTAAATATATCACCTCTGTCATTTGATAATTTTTTATATTTTGCTTCAATATGACCTACCTGATCTTTTATTAAATTGTTAAATAACCCCCAGGCTTCACATTCTTTATTTGGTAATTTTTCTTGATAATTAAAACCATTTTTTTGGACATCAGATAAAAATCGATCTAAATTATCCAAGCCCTCATTTAATAATATTTTTAAAGACTGGATAAAAATTATTTTCCTTATTTTTGGATTATCAAATTTGTTATTTAAAAAATCATTACCACTCATATCTTGATATGTTTGGTCTGAAGATATAAAAAAACCATTCATTTGTTGACATATAGCTACACAATAAGAAGAAAATTCTTTATATTCCCCTTGTATTGTTTCGAAATCTTTTGAACTATCTATAAAATTATCTACAGTATTTTTACGCCTAAAAGGCAAAGATATTATATTAGAAATAAATCTAACTATTCTAGGTCTATTATTATAAGAAGTAGGCTGTGATGGTTCTTTATAGCGCTTTTCTAATGATGTATAGCAAGTATCACTAGATGTTTGAAAAGAAGGTATTTCCTCACTAATAGCAGCCATATATAACAATTCAAGATTAGGTTTAAAATCATCACCTGCTATTTTACAAAAATTATACATTTTATCCCTAATGCCCGATCTAAATTTATTAGCATTTTTTATACAAATCCTCCTAAGATATAATGATTCAGGAGATAAATTCAAAGTATCTTGTCCAGGTAAAAAATCATGATCCTCATCTAATGAAATAGGCATAATACCATTTTGATTGATAGTATTTCCCCACCTTTAAGCAACTCTTAAAATAGGAAATAATATTAATGGGTATTTTAAATTGAAAAATTTATATAGGTCCTTTTTAAAAAATTAAATTATAATTTGATAAAAACTTTGAAGTCTTATTATTTTAACCTTTTTAGTCCTTCTTCTAAATCTTCCTTTAAATCATCGACATCTTCCAAGCCAATATTGATTCTGGCAAAAGATTTATTTTCATATTTATCTTTAGTAACAGCTCTTGCGCCATCAAGGCCAAAAGGTAAAATTAAAGATTCATAACCACCCCAAGAATAGCCCATACCAAAATAATCAAGATTATCATAAAATTTTGATAATTGCTCTATAGAATATTTTTTATCAAGCTGGATAGCAAAAAGCCCTGGGGCGCCAGTAAAATCCCTCTGCCAAATATCGTAATATTCATTGGATTTTAAGGCTGGATAAAAAACCTTAGAAATTTGTGGCAATGTCTCCAACCATTTAGCAATTTCTAAAGCTGATTTTTGTGATTGATCCATCCTGACTTTTAAGGTTCTCATACCACGAAGAGTCAAAAAAGCTGAAAATGGTGCAACTGCCGTACCTAAAGTACGATAAGTTGCGTGGATTTTATTGTAATCTTCCTGATTTTTAGCAATAATAGCGCCAATCATAACATCGGAATGACCATTAATATACTTTGTTGCGGCCAAAATAGAAATATCGATGTTATTTTCAAATGCTTTATAATAAATGCCACTAGACCAAGAATTATCTAAAATAGATTTAATATTATATTTTTTAGTTATTTCGGTAATTGCTTTAACATCAGCAATTTCAAAAGTTAAAGAACCCGGGCTTTCTAAAAAGATTAATTTGGTATTTTTTTGAATTAATTTTTCAATATCCTGACCAATATTATCATCAAAATAAGTAACTGTAATGCCAAATTTATCCAAAAAACTACTAGCAATATGACGAATTGGATAATAGCAATTATCAGAAACTAAAATATGATCACCCGAGCTAACATAGGACAAGATGGTAGTAGAAATTGCCGACATACCGCAAGATGTAACAATTGCACCAAAACCACCTTCTAAATCAGCAATAGATTGCTCTAAGGTAAAGTTAGTTTTACTACCATATCTGCCATATTTTAATTTGGCTATATTAGCATCTTCATTTTCTTGCTCCTTATCAAGTAAATCCTGATATTTATCAAAAATAATTGTTGAACTTTGATAAAGTGGGGTATTAACTACGCCTGATTGCTCTTTTGGGTTACGATGTGAATGGATTATTTTTGTTGCTTCTTTTGCCGTATCTTTCATTTCACCTAATTTCAACTTGATATTTTTGCTCTAAATAGCGCTCTAATTTACCCCAAATATCACTGTAAATATCATTGCGATATTTAGATTCTACTTCTTTTAACTTTTCTTGGTCAATAGATTTTTTATCAGGCCAAGATATATCATTTAAAATTGCAATATAATATATATTGTCAGATATTTTGACTGATCTAGAGGATTGATCTTGTTTTAAATTAAATATTGCAGAAGTAAAATTTTGGGGATAAATTTTGTTAAATCTTTTGACATTTCTTTCTTCAATAAATTTAAAGCCATATTTTTTAATTATTTTATTAATATTTTTTGGATTATTTGTAATTTCTACCGCAATATCTTCTGATAATTGTATTAAGGCCTTATTCTTTTTAATATTAAGTAATTCTTTATTTAATTGCCTCTTTACTTCTTCAAATGTTTTTTGTCTTTCATCAATGATTTTATCGATAAAGGCAATGTGATATTTTTCTTCATCTTTAGAAATATTAATTTCAGAAAATTGATTACTATCTAAAAAGAATATATCTTCAATGATATTTTCAATATCATTATTATCAATCTTTTGACCCTTATCACTAATCATGTCAATATTAATGAAAGGTAGTTTTTTAATTTTAGCAAAAGGAAATTTTTGAGAAAATTCAGCTATAGAATCTAAAAGCATGATTTCATCTTCAATATTAGATATTTTTTGCGATATTATTTTGCTAGATTTTTCTTTTAATAATTTTTGATGAATTTGCTTTTCAACTTCTTTTAAAGATTTTTTGCTAGATTTTATTATATTATCCAAATAAACAATATGAAAACCATAGTCACTTTCCAATATCTTGCTAATATTATTTTTTGTTAAAGAAAACACCTGATCGGCAATTTTTGCTGGTAATTGAGTTTTGGCAACATCAAGTAAAATTTCACCCTCTTCCTTGTCAAAATGCTTTTGAGCAACATCCTTAAATTGTTGCTTTATATCTTTATTATTGTCAATTTTAGATAAAAAATCCTCAGCTTCATCAATTTGGGTAAAGAATATATTATATAATTTTCTCTTTTCAGGAATGGTATATTTAATGCCATTATTATTATATTCTAATAATATCTCATCTTTAGAAATGTTAATATCTGATATTAATGACTTACGATCAATTGTAATTAAAGATATTTTTCTTAATTCGTCTTTTTTATATTTATTTTTATTTTCTCTGTAATATTTTCTTAAGTCCTTATCATTAATCTTTGGAGTTGTTTTTAAATTTTCTTTTTTAATTGATAGGATTGATATTTTACGCTCTTGATTTAAAAATTGATATTGCTTTGCCAATAAATCAGGATCAATTTGAATATTCTGAATATCTAGAGCAGAAAATATAATATTAGATGCAATTCTAAAATTTAATTCATCGAGATATTTTTCACTATTAAGATTATTAATTCTTAAATAGGATTGAAATCTCATTTTATCAAAATTACCCGCATCATCCTTAAATTCTTCTTGATCCAAAATTTGCCTAACAGCTAAATCACTATTTAAATCAAGATCCATTTCAGATATCAAACTCTTTAAAATTTCATTAGAAACAGACTTGCCCAATACTGCATTACGAAAATCATCTGAATTAACATAATCTAAAAGTTCCGGTGAAGGGTTGCGACTATATATATTAGCCTTTTGATTTTCTAACTCTCTAGAAAATTGAATTTGAGTAATTTTTTTACCATTAATTTTGGCAACATAGGAATTATTGCCTTCAAAAACTAAATCACTAATACCAAAAAATATAAAAGATAGCCCAACAAAAGATAAAAATATCTTAAAAAATATATTATTTGTTAAATTTCTAAATTGTTCCATAGATATTTATATTTAATTTATAGGTAAAATAATTGCAAAATTATCATCACCCCTTTTTACTATCAAAAATATAGATTCTTTTTTATTATCTTTTGATTTAGCAATTACTTTATTGAATTTTTTTACTGATTTTAACAATATTTGATTAGCTGATAATATTATATCCCCCTTCAAAACACCCTTAGATTTTGCAATAGAATTATCATTAATATCATCAATTAACAAACCTCTTACATCATCATCTATTTTGTGTTTTTTTCTGATCCTGTCATTAATTTCAACAAGACCCATTCCTAAAATATTTATCTTCGATTCTTCCTTATTATCTTTTTTCTCTTTTTTACCGAGCTGAGCTAGTTTAACTTTTAATATTTTATTCTTGCCATTTCTAATTACTTCAATTTTAACTTTTTTACCAATTTCTGTTTGACCTACAATCATTGGCAATTCCTTCATTTTTGTAATTTTTTGACCATTAAATTTAGTTATAATGTCGCCAGATAAAATATCACCATCATAGGCTGGACTATCTTTAAAAACTTTAATTACAACAGCACCAGAGATATCATTAAGATTAATAGCATCAGCAATTTCTTTACTAACTTCTTGAACCGAAACACCTAAATAACCCCTTTTAATCTTGCCATTTTTCTTTAAAGTGAAAATTATATCTTTAGCAATATTGGATGGCGTTGCAAAACCAATACCAACATTACCACCTGAAGGAGAATAAATTGCGGTAGCAATACCAATTACTTCACCATTAATATTAAATAATGGACCTCCAGAATTACCCTTATTAATAGCAGCATCTGTTTGAATAAAATCATTAATTTGTCCCTCATTAATATCACGACCATGAGCTGAAATAATACCAGTAGAAACCGAGCCGCCAAGACCAAATGGATTGCCAACTGCGATAACCCATTGACCTATTTTACTATTGCCCGAATCTCCAAATTTGGTAAATGGTAATTTTTCTTTTACGTCTATTTTTAACAAAGCTAAATCTGTCCTTTCATCAGATCCAATTAATTTTGCTGATATTTTTTTACCATCTTTTAGTGAGACAGAAATATCATCAGCGCCATCAATAACATGATTATTAGTCACAATATAACCATCTTGTGAAATTATAAAGCCAGATCCGGATGAGTAAGATTCCTCCTGTGGATATTTTTTCTTCTCTAATAGATTTTTTAATTCATCCAAAGCTGAATCTTTGGGTAGTGATTTTAAAAGCTCCTCAATATTAATTGCAGAATCATTACCAACCTTTTTAGAAGTAGAGATATTAACAACAGTTGGCAATAAATCAGGAATTATATCAGAAAAATCAATAAGATTTGACTTTGATATTATTTGATCCTTGACTGGTAATTGAGTTGGCTCATTAGCATAAATATTATTTGCAAATAATAAGATTAATATTAGTGGCAAAATCTTAACCATGATTATTTAGAAAAATATTTGAAAAACTCATTATTTGGTGAAATAATAACTGAGCTATTATCTGGTTGAATAGCTTTTTCATAAGATTGCATAGAACGATAAAAATCAAAGAATTCTGGATCTTTAGAAAAAGATTTGGCAAAGATTCTATTAGAAATAGCTTCACCCTGACCTTTTAAAATATTAGATTGCTTGTCGGCTTCAGATAAAATTACCACAACTTCCTTGTCAGATTTTGCTTTAATTCTGGTAGCTTTTTCAAAACCCTCTGCTCTAATTTCACTAGCTTCCTTTTCTCTTGCTGTTTGCATTCTACGATAAATTGCGTCAGAATTTTCTTTTGGTAAATTACCGCGAACAATTCTTACATCGACAATTTCAATACCAAATTTTTCACTTCCTTTAGCTAGAATTTCTTTAATTTTATTCATAATAACTGATCTTTTATCAGAAAGAAGGTCATTTAAAGGAAATTCACCAATAATTTGACGAAGAGAGGAATCAAAAATAGCTCCTAATCTTTTTTCAGCGTTATTTTGATTTTGCACAGTAATATAAAATTGCAAAGGATCAACAATTTTATATTTAGTAAAAGCATCAATGATTAATCTTTTTTGATCAGAAGCAATAACCTCCTGCTCATCAATTGCTAAATCTAGAATTCTTTTTTCAAAAATAACAATATTTTGAATAAAAGGAATTTTAAATTGCAAACCAGGCTCTTGAATGGTTCTTTTTTCTTCACCAAATTGTAAAATAATTGCCGATTGTCTTTGATCTAAAATAAAAACAGAATTAATAATTACAAAAAATGTAATTGCCAAAAATATAGTATATTTATGTAAGTTTTTCATCTTTATTTAATTTTTCTTATTTAATTCATTAATTGGTAAAAAAGGAATCATGCCAGATTTAGAAATATCTTGATCTATGATAATTTTATTAGTGTCGCGATATATTTTTTCCATTGTTTCAAGGTAGATCCTTCTTCTTGTAACCCTTTTAGCCTTAGAATATTGACGATAAACAGCATTAAAACGACTAACCTGACCTTCAGAATGAGCAATAACTTCAGCCTTATAAGCTTCAGCCTCTTGAATCTTTTTTTCAGCCTTACCTCTGGCATCGGGGATTATTGAATTACTATAAGCTTCAGCTTTGTTAATTTCCTTCTCCTTATCGGCCCTTGCAGTTTGCACATCGCGGAAAGCGTCAATTACTTCACTTGGCGGATCAACCCTTCTAAGCTGAACCAAGCTTATAGAAACGCCAGCACCATAAGAATCCAAAACCTCTTGCAATCTAGATTTTGCAGCAGATTCAATTTGTTTTTTACCATCAGAAAGAGCGCTAACTATTGGAGTTTTAGCGATAATTTCTCTCATTGCGCTTTCTGCAGCCTTTCTAACCGCTAGGACTGGATTTTCAAGATTAAAAACAAAATTCTTAATATCACTAATTTGCCACTGTACCTCAAAATCAATATCAACAATATTTTCATCACCAGTAAGCATTAAGGTGTCAACTGGGCGATAAGATGATGACCTTTTAGAATAAAAGGAATTACGAGAATTGGTGCTATTATTAGCAGAAGATTCAAATTTTTCAGTGTTAATTTTTGAAACACTTCTTTTAATAACACGACCCAAAGGATATGGAATATGGTAATTTAAACCTGGCTGAGCAATTTTATGATATTTACCAAAAAGCAAGACCAAACCATTTTGATCAGGATTTACTTTAAAGATACCAGAAGCAAGCCATAAAGAAAGAACCACCAAAATAACAATACCAAATAAAGATTTTGGTGTTGCATCGTTATTTTTTGGGTTTTTACCACCATTGCCACCTTTTTTTTCACCAAAAAGTTTTTTGAAAAATTCTTGAGAATTAGATAATAAATCCTCTATATTTGGTTCATTATTTTTTTGACCTGAATTTGGCTTTTTACTTCCCGACTCATAAGAGCCCCAAGGATTGTCATTTCTTAATTTAGAAAAATTCATAGATTAAAATTATTTGTTATAAGAGCTTAAGAGCCTGTCAAAAAACTAAAATCTTATTTGGCAAAATTCCAATTTTTAGTTTTTCAACACTTTATG
>JAOFKK010000045.1 GCA_028040005.1 Rickettsiales bacterium | reverse complement strand
CTATCTCCTGATTTTTCTCTTCAGTGTCACGCGTCAGTTCGTCTTTTAATTGCGCTATCTTCTGATTCTTCTCTTCAGTGTCACGCGTCAGTTTGTTTTGTAATTGTGCTATCTCCTCATTTTTCTTTTCGATGTCACATGTCAGTTCGTCTTTTGATTCTGCATATTCTTTACTTACCTTATTAATTTTTTCTATAGATTGCTGAAACCTTTCTTTACTTGCTGCAAGGGAGGTATCTTTCGTTACTTCTTTCGAACGACTACCGCTAGCAATAGATAAGGCAAGACTCATTTGTTCCGATACTGTTGCAAATTCACCAATTAATTTATTTAACTGTTCTGCTGCATCGTTACGATCTTTTTCTGCTGCTGCTAGTTCTACCTGTAACTCACTTACTTGCCGCTTCGCTTCTTCTGACTTTGCTTGCTCTTCCCTCAGTAATTTAGTCGCATCTTGCACCTTCTGCGTTACTCCTGCTATGTTTTCTCGAGTCTTCATTAATTTACCCCTTATTACCTTTAGATCTTTCAACCCTTTTTTAGCTTCTTCTAGTTCTGCTGTTAGCTTTTGCATCTTTTCTTCTGCTTCTTCTTTTTCTGCACCTAAACTAGCAGCAACTCCTCTCTGTTCTTTTAAATCCGCTTCTAACCTGTCTATGTCAGCTTGTAACCCAGCTTGTAATTCTGTACCCCCCCTTTTTTTTGCATCCGCTAAATGATGTATAGCAACAGATAATGTCTGTTGCAGATTTATAATCTTACTTAAAGATTCTGTGCAGGATTCATATTGCTCATGACTAAGATTTTCTGTTATAAGTGGTTGAGCAATTTTTTCATCATAGGCGAAAAATATTTTTTCTTGTATTAATCTTTGATCTCTATGATTTATTGGCTCTAATTGATTTTCTTGATTTTTCTTATAAATCTTAGCGCCAGTTAAATTACCACTTCTAAGCTGTGAAATAATAATGGCCTGACTATGTAAACTTTTAGAATTAGCAATTTTAAATTCTATCTTGTCACCCTCTTTAAAACCAGCATATTTACCAGCACCATTATTAACTTCCTTTATTGTAAAACTTAATATTCCTTCTTTGGAGGTATCTGCTGTAACATTCATCTGCAAACCATAACCTTGCGTACGATTTTGCATAAAATTAAGTAACGGCTTATCACCCTCACCTAGCGTAGCTTCTTTTAGTGCATTATTAGAAATTCTTTTTATTTCTGATCTTCTGCTGGATATATTATTTTCAACATCGAGCCTATTAATAACATCTTTCCAATATTTATCATCACGCCCTTCTTGTGATTTTAAATTACCACCAGATAATAAAAATGAATATTTAACATCACTACCACTTTCCTTTATTTCACCTACCAATGTTTCCTTTAACCCCTCTTTTTTACCTTCAATAACTGCTGATGATTCTATATATTCTATTTTTCTTAAAAAATATTCTAGATAATCACCATCCTCCCTTAAAACATCGCGACCTATTTTTTGATCTAAATTAGGTAAAAAATCATATTTTATGGTGGAAGATGGATCTATATAATCTGACATAAAGTCAAATTTTACCGGAAAATCTAAGGTAAATATTTTTTGATATAACTTATTTTTTTTATCTTCTGATTCTAAAAAACTATCAGGAAATATTAATTGTAACTTTTTTCTGTCTTCGAGATCTGTTATGTTGCGAACCTCATCAATAAAAGCCTCTACAGACTTATCATCTGTTTTAGATAAAACAAGAACAACTCTTTTCTTATCTTGGAACTTTGTCGGATTTTCGTCTGTAGCGGCTGTAAAAAATGGGGAGTTTGCCAATGCTGGACTTCCTTCATGTGAGAATATAAATATATCTGCCTTATCTAAACCCCTATAAAATGAGTGCCCCTCTTCTTTTTCTGGATCTTTAACTTCTCCTTCCCGTTCTGCGCCCGAAATACTCGGCAGCCATAACGAACTCCACCAAGAACTAAGCCACGAATCTGAAGCGGTTGCTGGTGCCGGAACTGAAACTGATATTGGTTCTAATCTAAAAAATGTCACAATAAATTAATTAAGTTGCATCAAATATTAGAATATTATATCATAAAAACCTACTCAAGTAAAGTAAAAATGATAGAAAATATTAAAATTAAAGATTTAGCAAAAAAATATGGTATTTTTGCCAAAAAATCCTTAGGTCAAAATTTTATTTTTGATCTAAATTTAACTGGCAAAATTGTCTCTAATGCCAAAATTACTAAGGATGATCATATTATTGAAATTGGCTCTGGTGCTGGCTCTTTAACTTTTTCAATCTTAAAACAAAATCCTAAAAGCCTAACTATTATTGAAAAGGATAATCGCTGTATTGCCCTTTTACAGGAATTAAAGGAGTATTTTTCTGACAAAATTGATACTAAAATCACCATTATTGAGGGGGATTTTTTAACAATTAACCTAACAGAAATTTTTGATAAAAATTATAAAATAATCTCCAATTTACCCTATAATATTGCGACTAAAATTCTGTTTTTATTACTTGATCATTATCAAAAAATTGATTTAATGATTTTAATGTTTCAAAAGGAAGTTTGCCACAGGATTGTGGCGCAAAATAATAGTAAAAAATATGGTCGTATGGCGGTAATGGTTAATTTTTTATGCCAAAGCTCATATTTATTTGATATTGGGGCAAAAAACTTTACCCCCGCTCCCAAAGTTGAGTCTGGCTTAGTGGCAATTAAACCAAGATCAAAACCTATTTTTGATATTGATCTAAAATTACTTGAAAAAATAACAGAAACAGCTTTTAATCAAAGAAGAAAAATGCTAAGATCTAGCCTTAATCCATTATCAAATAATGTTTTATTATGGCTTGAAAAAGCAGGTATTAAAAATGACTTAAGAGCCGAGAATTTAAGATTGGAAGATTTTGCTAAATTGGTGAAAAATTATTGAATTTTCAGGGGCAGCCCTTTTGATAAATTAACCACCAAAAACAGCAATGAAAACAAATTTAAATCACAATAACCTATCGGAAAACTAAAATAAAATGAATTATTTTAAAATATTTGATATTACACCAAATTTAGATCTTTGTCCTAAAAAATTAGAAGAAAAATACCTAGATTTACAATTGCAATTTCATCCTGATTTATTAATCAATAAATCAATAAAGGAGCAAGAAAATTCTAAAACACAAAGCAGCAATATTAATAATGCCTATGAAATTCTGCAAGATCCACTTAAAAGAGCTATCCATTTATTAGAAATAAATAATATTTTTATTGATTCTATCGGTCCTGATAATATGCTATTAATGGAGATTATGGAAATTAAAGAAGATTTAGAAGGATCTGATTTAAATAAAATTAAAATAATCAAGCAAGATCTCGAAAAACGCAAAAATAATCTTTATCAGGAGATCATCAAATTAACTAATCAAAATTTGATTCTTGAAGCTAGTAAAAAAATTATTTTATTAAAATATCTAAGTAACATTTAATGAAGATCATATTAATTGTCATTTTAACATTTTTCTTAACTGCTTGTGGCAAAAGCAAGGTTGAAATTATCGCCCTTAATCCTAATATTCAATCATCAATTACCAAGACAGAAAAAATATGGGATGTTTTTGATCGTAAAATCAATATTTTAATCATTGATGATCGTAAAAATAAATTTAAAATTAAGGGTTTAGAAAAATATCAAAAAGATAAAATTATCTATCTTGAAGATGGTAAAATGATTTATCTTGATGAGGTTATTGGCTATAAAAAATATAATAAGGATGAGATGACCTATTTGGCACTTAATCAAAATATAATGCCAATTTTAAGAACAGAATTATCAAAAGGATTGCGTGATAAGGGCTTTAAAATAGTTGGCGATAATTATGATCGAATCTTAACTATTATTTTAGAAGATCTATCCTATATTACAAAAGAGGATGGCTTTTTTACCGAAAGTAAAGGCTATTTAAAGTTACGCGTAAAATCAGGACTCTATGAAAAATTATATGAAATTACCATTGAGGATGAAGAATTCTGGAAAATATCTCTAGAAGAAGATAAGGAAGAAATTAACGAATTAATTCGTGATGCTATAATTTCGATCTTAAATAATAAAAAATTAATTTTAATGTTACAGGGCTAAATGATAAAAAAACTTTTCAAAATATTATTCATCTTAGGTTTTATAGGATTTATCTCCATTATATCTACCATTATTTATATTTTTCAAAAATATAATAAAGACCTTCCTGATCATGAACAATTAAAATCTTACTATCCAGCCATTACTACCAGAATATATGCTCGTGATGGTAGCTTAATGGAGGAATATTCTAAAGAAAAAAGAATCTTTGTACCTATTGAAATTATCCCAAAAAGAATTATCAACGCCTTTATTTCAGCTGAGGATAGTAATTTTTATAATCATTCTGGCATTGATATTGTCGCAATTGCTCGCGCTGCTATTGATAATGTTATTTCTGTATCGCAAAGCGGTCAAATTTCTGGCGGTGCCTCAACCATTACACAGCAAGTTGTTAAGAATTTTTTATTATCTAATGAAAGAAGTTTAGAAAGAAAGGTAAAAGAGGCAATCTTAGCCATAAGAATGAGTAAATATTTTACCAAGGAAGAAGTTCTGGAATTATATCTTAATCAAATTTATCTTGGCTCCGGATCTTACGGTATTGTTGCTGCTGCTCAGACTTACTTTAATAAATCTATCAATGATTTAACAATTGAAGAGGCAGCATTGCTTGCAGCATTACCTAAGGCGCCATCAAAATTAGACCCTTATAAAAATAAAAAAAAGGCTAGAGCAAGAAGAGATTGGGTAATTGATAGGATGTTAGATGAAAATTACATTAATGGCATTAATGCAAGAAAAGCTAAAGAAAGTGACGTTATCTTAAATAAAGCCAATATTAAAAAAACCAAAGCTCATGGCTTTTCTGACCTTTTAAAGAAAGAATTAACCAATATGTATGGCTCTGATAATGTCTTTGAAAATGGCATAGTTGTTAGAACAACATTAGATCCAAAATTACAAGAAATTGCAGCCTATTCCATTGCCAAAGGTTTTGAAGAATATGATAAAAGACATGGTTATCGTGGCGCCCTTACTAGTATAGACCTTAATGACAAATGGAGGCAAAAATTACAAGAATTTAAAATAGTTGCAACTGATAATCAGGGCAATGAACGCCCAATATTATATCGCGATAATTGGAAAAAAGCAGTCATTATCAATGTTAGAACAAATAAAGTTGATATTGCCTTTGAAAATGAAGAAGAAAATCAAGGTCAAATATTATTAGAAGATAGTCTTTGGGCTAAAAAATATATTAAAATCAATGAAACGGGGCCCGATATTACAGCAATGTCCGACATTTTTAAAAAAGGAGATGTTGTTTTGGTGGAGCAGCATAAGGAAGAAGGAAGATTTATATTACAACAAATCCCAACAATTAATGGTGGCTTAATCGCTATGAACCCTCATAATGGCAATGTTTTAGCTATGATGGGCGGTTATATTGATGCTCTTAATCAATTTAATCGTGTATTTCAGGCCAAAAGACAGCCCGGATCAATTCTTAAAACTTTTGGCTATTTAACAGCCTTAGAAAATGGTTTTAGCCCAGCTAGTATTATAATGGATGAAGAAATTATCCTTGATCAAGGTGAAGAAATTCCACCATATAGACCCAAAAATTATTCTGGAAAATTCTATGGACCAGTACCTTTAAGAAAAGGGTTAGAAAAATCAATTAATGTTACAACTGTTAGATTAGCAAGTGAGGTCGGAATAGATAAAATTGCTGATACTATAACAAAATTTGGCATTAATGACAATCCTAAGCCAATTTACTCACTAGTTCTAGGATCAACAGAAACTAACTTAATTAAATTGGCATCCGCCTATTCTACAATAGCTTCTGGCGGTAAGGAAGTTAAGCCAAATTTGATTGAAAAAATACAAGATCGTCACGGCAAAACAATCTATAAAAGAGACAATAGAATATGCGATAATTGCCAATTTAATGAAGAAATTAAACTAGACCAAAAAATTCCCTTCCCCAAATTAACAGATGATCGTAAACAAATTACCTCACCGGAAGTTGCTTATCAAATGATTTCTATCTTAAGAGGTGTTGTAGAAAGAGGCACTGGTATTAAAGCAAAATGGCTTAAAAAGAACCTTGCTGGCAAAACCGGAACAACAAATAGCTCTTTTGACTCATGGTTTGTTGGTTTTTCACCAGATTTAGTTGTTGGAGTTTATGCTGGCTTTGATAATCCGGCGACATTAGGTGAAAAAGAAACTGGATCATCAATTGCTCTCCCAATTTTTGTTAAATTTATGTATCGCGCTTTAAAAAATGAGCCTGCTAAGCCATTTCCGATACCAAAAAATATTAAATTTATAAAAATTGATAAAAATACCGGATCTGCAACCGGACCATTAACAGAAAAAAAAGATATAATATTTGAAGCTTTTAAAGAAGGTGACGAAATATTAAATAAAGATAATAATGTAAGTAATGATAATGAAATGAACTTATATTAAATGAAAAATATCACCCAAATCAAAAAAAATAAAAAAAATACCCTTATAATATTTAGATTTTGTATTACATTTTTAATATTATCAAGCTCGGTATTTTTATTTTATATTTTTGATAGTAATAATAGCGTGGTAAATATTATCAAATATAAAAATATCGATAAAAAATCTAGCAATAAATTAATGTCTAATCCAAAAATTCGCTTTGAATATGAAAATGGTAATTTTTATGACATTAAGGGTAAATCAGCAAAATATTATGAAAATGGCAATGTAATAGTTAATGATGTTATTGCCAATAGTGATAGTGGGAATATTATTTCTGAAGAATTAAATATTACAAATAATGGCAATATTATTATATTTACCGGTAAACCAGAATTAGAATTTTACAGCAAAAAAAGATGAGGAACAATATTTTAATCACCCTATTTATTATTATTTTAGCATCATGCTCTTTTACCAAAGATAATATTCACCAAACAGAAACTATAAAATGGAATTCAAAAGAATCTATTAAAATGCTTGATAAATCTGATTATAAGCAAGATTTTTATGAATTATCACCCTTCTTTCAACCGCAAATTAATCCATTATATTGTGGTATAGCCAGCTCAGTTATTATATTAAATACAATTAATGCCAATAAAGATATTTCAAGCCAAGCAAAATTAGAAGTTAAAAAGCCAGAGATATTTGGTGGCGGAATAATTCCTTTTAAATCATATTCACAATTAACATTTCTTAATGAACAAACTGATATAATCAAAGATAAGGATATAATTAATATGAGCAATATTAATGATAAAAAAGAAAATATCGATCCAGGATTAACTTTAAAACAATTACAAAATATTTTAAAAACTTACAATCTTGATGTTCAAAAATATCATGTCAAAAATAACTCAATACAAGAACTAAATTTCTTTAGAGAAAAGGTCAAAAAAATCACATCTGATAAAAAGAGATATTTATTACTAAATTTTAATGGTAAAAAAATTGGCCTCACAACAGGGGGTCATATTTCGCCATTAGTTGCCTATAACAAAAAATATGATTCTGTGCTAATGATGGATGTTGCAGGTCACAAAAATAGCTGGTATTGGGTTAAAATAAAAGATATTTTTAAAGCCATGCAT
>JAOFKK010000044.1 GCA_028040005.1 Rickettsiales bacterium | reverse complement strand
AAGAGGCGCCACATCCACAATTTGCGGTACTATTTGGATTATTAACTTTAAAAAAGGAACCGCCCAACTCTTCAATAAAATCAATTTCAGATTCCTTAATAAATTCTAAAGAATTTTGGTCAGTAGCTAAATATATTTTATTATCTTCTTCTATTGTTATATCTTTGTCGTCAATTTTATCATCAAGAGAAAATTTATATTGAAAGCCGCTACAGCCACCACCAATAATAGTAATTCTTAAGAATTTATTGGGCTGATTATTATTATTTGTAATATCAATAATTCGCTTCTTGGCATTTTGTGTTAATGATATAGTGCTCATTTTTGTCTATTTTTTAACTCATCAAGAACCTCTTCAATTTTAATATTTTTACTCATTAACAATATTAATAGGTGATAAATTAAATCAGCTGATTCTAATATTAATTGTTCTTTACCATTTTTATGACCGTCACTTTCAATCGATGCAAGGCATGTTTCATAGGCCTCTTCAATGATTTTTTTGGTTATTTGTTCTGAACCAGAGTTAATTAATGATTTTGTATATGAGTTATTATTACTGTCATCATCAATAATATTTTGTAATCTTTGTTGTAAATCTTCTAAAAAATTGCTCATTATTGATATATAAAATCTATGTTAATTTGTTTATTAGAAATATTATGAGAAACATTAATCTTTTTATGATATTCATTGACCATACAGATAGAATTTTCTTGATCCTTACGATAATATATTATCGCTTTGATATAATAAATAAAATCTTTTTTTAATTTAGGTAAATGAATTTTATTATTTTTAATATCTTGCCAATTAAATATTTTAATTAATTTTGCCTTTTTATCGGAGTTAATTTCTACAAGATTAATGAAGCTAGGAGCTTGATTATTTAATTTCCAACCTTTTTTGAGATTCATAGTAACATTGATATTGCTATCAGATTTAACAAAAATCTCATCAGTAAAGTTAAAATTAGGAAGATATCTAATGACCTTATCTTCAGTAACTTCTAATTTTGGCAAGATATCAAGAATCTTACTTTTTAAGTTGCTAACATTAATTTGAGTGATTCTATCATTTTTAGGTTCAACAAGATATATATTATTATTGATATTAATTATATCTGATGATTCATTGTGTTTTACATCGATTTGATTAATTATTTTTGAGTCTAAATTGATTTTTTCTATTTTATTTTCCTTGGAATTACTGTTAATTAATATATTTTTTGTAACGTGAAAACTGTCTGAGGTGATTATTTGGTTATTTATTTTTAATTCTTTGATTTCCCCTTTTTTATTTAAGAATTTTATGATATTTTGGTCAATAAAATAAATATTCTTTTTATATTGATGGATTTTTTTGGGTTTAATATCGATTTTAGGATCCGTTAAGGATGATAATGTTTTTTCCTTAAAGTTATATGATAATATTTGCCTAGCGCCATAATTAGCGATGATTAATTCTTTTTTATCATGAGATAATATTACATCAGTTGGAAACCATAAATTAGCTCTTTTGGTATTAATGGTTCCTTTTAAGTAAGATCCTTTTTTTGTTCCTGACCCAATTAATGTGGTAACTTTATTGCTTTTGAGGTCTATTTTTCTGATGGCATGATTTCCAGAATCAGCAAGATATATTATGTCGCCATCAATGGTAAAATTTTGAGGATGATTAAATTTTACTTCATCTATATTGCCATTATTAAAGCCAGAATCTTTTGATCCTATTTTTTTTATAATTCTACCATCTAATGATGATATAATAATATTATTATGACCAGAATTTGAGATATAAATGCTAGAATTGTTATTTTTGGTATTATAGTCAATAAAAGTAGGGGATGAAAGAATGTAAGAGGCGGTAATTTGCTGATATGGTATTTTAAAACTCTCCTCTTTTATTTCTTCTAAATTGCTAATTAAATTTGATATGTCTTTATTTAATTGATTAAAATCGGTTAATTGATATTTTTTATAAATTTCTCCATCTGGCTTTAGTAATATGAATTGATATTTATCGGATTGAAAATATTTAAAAATATTTGAATATTTATCCAATATCACAGGAAAATCTAAATCAAATTGATTTATTTTTTTTTCAATCTTTTCTTTATTTTCTTCTCCTTGGTAAATAGTAATTAATGTTAGATCAAATCCAAATTTCTTTTTTAAATTTTTACTATCTAAAAGAATTTCTTCTTCTCGATGCTTGATGCGGTCTTCATCAAGGAAAGATAATAATATTAGGCGAGATTCTAAATCATCATTTTTTGGCCTTTCATTGACATTGAGCCAGCTTTTTTCTTTTAGTAATATTTTGTAATTTTTTGAAGAAAATGGTGATTTAACATGTGGTAATATAGAAAAAATGGAATAAACGAGAAAGATAAAAGATATTATAAGTAAAATAAATGATCTGTCTTTTTTTGTAAGTAACATCTAATTTATATCTTAGTTATCAGATATTGTGTGGCTGATTTAAATGGTAAAAGCTAATGATGGAAATTAATTCCATGCCTTAGCTTGAACCCTTCTTCTGATTCTTTCTTCAGTTTTTCTTTTGCTTCTTCGGCGATTATTTTCGTGATACATTCTGATTCTTGCCTCAATTACAATGCCATTTTTTTTGGTCTCTTTTTTAAATTGAGCAATTGCACTATTAATACCGCTTCTGCTATTGATTTTAATTTCCATTAAAGAATGTTTAAAAATTTTAAAATAATGTTATATAAGATATTGGTGAGCACGGTGGGAATCGAACCCACGACAACCTGATTAAAAGTCAGGTGCTCTACCGACTGAGCTACGTGCTCGAAAATAATAATTAAATAATTTTCGCAAATATCTTAATAAAGCTAATAAAATTATGATTTTTAATTTTCTCAGCTTTTAACTGGCCTTTATTGACCGCAAACTACGATGATAAATTTCAATTCTTTATATGTCAACAAATTATAGAAAAATCATCAAGGTTTACAAATTCCCCTCTTACCTTTTTGTTCAATAAATTGATTCATCTCATCAATTAATGGGTCTGATGATAATTCTTTTAAAGATTGTGCTAGATTATTGTTAAAATCATCATTTTGGAACAGATCCTTATAGAATTTTCTAACAGCATTAATAGAATTGCGATTAATTTGCCCTCTTTTAAGGCCGATTAAATTTAAACCTGCTAATTTCGCCCTTTCACCCATAACTGTTGTAAAAGGTAAAACATTATTTTCAACGCCAGACATGCCGCCAATCATAGCGAAGCGACCAATTTTAACAAATTGATGAATAGCAGAAAGTCCGCCAATTACCACATTATCACCAATATGAACATGGCCAGCAAGGGTAGCATTATTGGCAAGAATAACATTATCACCAATCATGCAATCATGCGCAATATGGGCAGAAATCATAAAGAGACAATTATCACCAATTTTGGTGATCATATTATCATCCTTGGTTCCTGGGTGAATTGTTACATATTCACGAATTTTATTGTTATTCCCGATTATAATTTGAGAATCTTCCCCATTATATTTTAAATCTTGTGGTTCTTCACCAATTACTGCAAAAGGAAAAATTTTATTATTATCGCCAATTATTGTATTACCATCAATAATTACATTTGATTTAATAATATTATTATCTCCTATTTTTACTTTGGGACCAATTATAGAAAAGGCGCCAATTTCAACTTGATTACCAATTTTGGCATTAGGATCGATAATTGCACTAGGATGAATCTTTTGTGTCATATTATTTATCTATCAACAATCATTGCGGAAAATTCAGCCTCAGTAACAACCTCTCCATTAACTTTGGCTTTGCCAGAGAATTTCCAGAAATTTCTTTTAAATTTAACAAGATCAATATGCAATTCTAAAACATCTCCAGGAATAACAATTTTTTTGAATTTTACATTATCAATTGTTGTAAAATAGATTAATTTTTCACCCAACTTCATATCGTAAGATAAGTGCGGTAACATGGCTGAAGTTTGTGCCATAGCTTCAATAATTAAAACACCAGGCATTACAGGTTTACCTGGAAAATGACCCATAAAATGTGGCTCATTAAAAGTAACATTTTTTATACCAATGACCTGCTCTTTGGTAACTTCAGTTATTTTATCAACTAATAATAATGGATATCTATGAGGTAAAACTTCTAAAATTTGCTGTATGTTTAATTTTGGATCTATTGTCATCTTATTTATTTTTTAAAAGTATTCTTAAAAATTACTTTCCTAAGTAACATTAAGGCTATTACATTTGGTATTACCATTAAAGCAATAAGTAAATCTGAAACATTAATTATAAGCGATAATTCTCTTGCAGCTCCAATAATAATGGCCAATAGGAAGAAGATTTTATAGATAAATTTATATTTTGGACCAAAAAGGTAAGAAAAGGAATTTTCTCCATAATAAGACCATGTTATCATTGTAGAAAAAGCAAGGAGTGACACAACGATTGTTATAAATATTGCAGCATAAGGAAGAGATAAGCTTGAAAAAGATTGTACTGTTAGTAAAATTCCAGTTATTTTATCTGGTTGTAGCATATGATTGCCTGAAATTAATATAATAAAAGCAGTAGCGGAGCAAACAATAATAGTATCAATAAAAGGGCTTAAAACACTAACTGATGATTGTTTGGCAATATCTTTGCTTTTTTTAACAGCCCCATAGATAATTGGCGTGGTTCCAAGGCCAGATTCATTAGAAAATATTGCTCTTTGAACGCCAATAGCAATAACAGATCCGATTCCGCCGCCAATCATTGAATCAACAATGAATGCATTTTTAATAATAGACATCATAACTGCCGGGACAGAACCAATATTCATAAAAATTAATATCAATGCTATACCAACATAAAATATACACATAAAGGGTACTAATTTTTCAGCAACGTGACTAATTCTTTTAATGCCACCAAAAATGACAATAGCAACAATAATTGCCAATATTATTCCACTTGTTAATGCTCCAATACCAAATTCAGAATTTAAGATTGATGAAACTTGATTAGATTGATACATAGCGCCAGTGCCAGCAGCGCCAACCATGGTAAAAATTGCAAATAAAACTGCTAGAAAATGGTATTTCTTCTTTAATCCTTTTGTAATATAATAGATTGGTCCACCAAAATGTTTTTTGCCATCCTCGCTTGTTTCTTGATAGTAAATTGCTAAAAATGTCTCGGCATATCTAACGGCCATGCCAATTAAAGCAGTAACCCACATCCAAAAAACAGCACCAGCACCGCCCATTTGAATAGCAACTGCAACCCCGGCAATATTACCAAGACCGACTGCCCCGGCAATGGTTGCTGTTAATGCTTGGAAATTACTAATATCTCTTTCTTTATCATCATTATATTTCCTATCCTCTTTTAGAGCAGAAATACTTTGTTTTAATGCTTTGAATTGAAATAATTTTAATTTAAAAGAGAAAAAAAGTCCGCTACCAAGGCAAAAATAAGTAACTACATAACTCCAAAGAAAATTATTTGAAGCAGAGATAATATTAGCAAAATATTCCATTTTAATTGTGTTTAATTGTAATAGATAGCTATAAACTAAAGATATTTTTAATTTTAAAATCTAATTAAACAACAATTATAATTCTTTGCAAGATATAATTTAAATTAGCTACAATTGGTATTGCTACCAAAAGTAGGTGGCATATTTGCCCCGGATAGTATTGAGGTTCCTCCAGTAAAATTAGTGCTGCTTGTGACACTTTGAACACACCAGCCACTTAAATTTCGGTTAAAAGAAGATGAATTATAAAACATATATCCTACATCGGCAACACTACTCATATTCCAACTTGATATGTTGGAATTAAAAGAAGTGGCATTACTAAACATACCATACATATTAGTAACACCACTCACATTCCAACTTGATATGTCAGAATCAAAAGAAGTGGCGCCGCCAAACATACGATCCATAATGGTAACACTACCTACATTCCATCCACTCAAATCGGAATCAAAATCATCTGCATATCTAAACATAGAACTCATATTAGTAACGCCACTTACAATCCAACTTGATATATCAGAATTAAAGTTAGAGGCGTTATAAAACATAGAATTCATATCGGTAACACCACTTACAACCCAGCCTGATATATCAGAATTAAAGTTAGAGGCGTTATAAAACATACGGTGCATATTGGTAACACCACTTACAACCCAGCCCGATATATCAGAATTAAATAAAGGGGCGTCGCTAAACATATAACTCATATTATTAACACTGCTTACAACCCAATCTGATATATCAGAATTAAAGTTAGAGGCATTGCTAAACATAGAGCTCATATTGGTAACATTACTAACATTCCAATCTGATATATCAGAATTAAAGTTAGATGCGCCACTAAACATACGCTCCATAGTAGTAACATTACCTACATTCCATCCACTCAAATCGGAATTAAAATTACCTGCATATCTAAACATAGAACTCATATTTGTAACATTACCTACATCCCAATTTGATATATTAGGATTACCAGAGGAATTATAAAACATATTATACATATTGGTAACATTGCTTACATCCCAATTTGATATATCGCCACTAAATGAGTCACCATTAAATAAAGAGCTCATATCTGTTACTTGGCCAGTAAAAATAGTATTTGCCCCATTAGCAAATGTATAAGTATCATTAGAATGTGTTGTATAGGAGTCGGATGGCTTAAAATCATAGCTGCCATCAGCTATAGCTGATAAAAGCATCGACCTATCAACAATTAACATGCTATCACAACTGCTAGCAATACCAATTGCACCAACTGGAACATCAGAACATTGTTGGGCGCATTGTCCACTTACCATAAGCGTTGTGCCGCTAAAATAATATCCTAAATCACTCGATCCCTCATAGCCAGTATCACAATTTATTGTCCCAACATTAGCTCCGCCATTAAGTGATGCATTATAATTAACTGTAGCAGGGCCAGTAGCATTAGTCGGAAGGGTTACGGTGTAATCAATTAAGTCGCAATCTTTTGTTGTATTATTTAATTCAGCGCCAATTCTGCATTGAACTGCATCTTCCCTATCAACACCCGAGACTAAAACACCTCTCGCATCTTTTTTGGCTGCAATGGTTTTTGCTTTATTAGACTTGGATAATATAAATATTGTATCATCTCTTTCTTGGATTGAGAATTTAGTGGCATAATTATACATCATATTCATATTACCTATATATCCTTCTCCAAATTCAATACGAGAGATCTTAGATATATCAGCTATAGGATTGATATTCTCGCTAACGGCTTCAGCACCATCAACATTAAGAGTTACCTTTTTACGACGCTCATCATAAACAATAATAGCAATATGAGGATTACCCACAGTAGGATCATTAAGAGCATTCATATTTACACTATCAATTGGCTCACTACCAATCTCATAAAAAAACTCACCTGATCTAATACCAGCCTTAGCTATAGCGACGCCACCTGACATATTCTCATAGGCTGCAAATAAAATCTGATCACCTGATAAGGCAGTAGAGCCGTCACGATCAAAGGTAAGATGTATTGAATAACCACTATCACTACGACCTGCAATAAGAGTATCTAGATTATTAGTGCCACTCGTGTCACTAATATCAGGATTAGAATATAATGTTAAAATACCTGAAGTTGCTTTATTAACACATATGGTACCATCTTGAGGTAAGAACTCAAATTTATTATCTTCAATCTTAATACATGAAGCAAAGGAGTTATTTGATAAAAGGAGTAAGA
>JAOFKK010000043.1 GCA_028040005.1 Rickettsiales bacterium | reverse complement strand
TTTGTTAAAATCTTTTTCTAAGAGGTTTTAAAAGACTTTTGCATATTAATTATATTAGGCTTTTATCGTATTTATTTCTTATTTTAACCCAATATGTCTTTGATTATGAATATTTTGTTGAATAATAAGCATCATTTAAAAAATATAGGTTGTATTGAAGATAAAAAGATAAAAAATTGGTCTTCTGTTTTTGATATAGTTGAAGATACAGAGTTTTTTTTACTGCAAATACAAAAAGGTTCTAAAATAAGTTATGGTGATTTTAGTAAAAGAATATGGTCATCTTTAAATCATCTTCATAATATTACGCAAGGATTAAGTCCTAAATCTTTAAAGGAAAGGCAATCGTTTTTTCGAGGTAGTTTATTTCATCTTCTTAATAAATCTCTAGTTCTTTCTAGAGCTCTTACAAAACCCTATGGATATCCAGGAGATTTTATTATGCTACAAACCCTGTATAATAAGAATCCTATTTCAGATAATAGGTTGGGTCAATATTTTGATCAATTTTTTATTGATGATGATTTATCTCAAGCGGTTATTAATCGAGTTGAAGCTTTGGGTGATAGAGTTGTTCGTTTTATCGAAGAGAGTAAGAAGGATGTAATACATATTCTTGATATTGCGTCTGGATCTGGATTTGAATTTCAAAAGATTGTTAAAAACAAGCTTAATAAAAAGGTTGTTTATCATTGTTTTGATCAAGAGGTATCCTCCCTTTCTTATATTTCACAAAATTTTATTGGTAAAAATGAAAATTTAGATATTCGTTTATATAAAGAAGATATCCGTACTTTTTTTCGAAATTGGAAAAATGATTTTCAGTTTGATTTTATTTATAATATTGGTTTAGCTGATTATTTGCCTGATAGAATTTTATCTTCTCTTATAAAAGAATCTTTGAATCATTTAAATAAAAATGGCGTCTTTGTTCTTGCTCATAAAGATTATAATTTGTTTCCTTATCATCATCCATCGTGGTTATATGATTGGAATTTTATTCATAGAGATTTAGAGTCGTATAAAGATCTGCTTAAGGAGACCACCTCATTAGAATTTGATATATGGTTTGAATCAGAGAAGAAAATTATATATTTTTCCGAATTTTTAAAATAATTTTCATGCATTTTATAAAATATTTAAAAAGATTAATTTATTTTTTTTCTATAGATTATGAAAAAAATAAACTAAATATTGAGTTTGGAAAATATATTGCCACTACAGGTCATTTATTTTATTGGTTTTTATGGACATATGTTTTTCCTCAAGAATATGATAGTGCTTTTGTTCGCTTTACTGCTATTGTTCTTTTTATTCCCTTTTTTATCACAAAAATTTTTCCTAATACAGCGGTAATTAGAGCTTTGTTGGGTGTGTATTGGTATATTTGTCTTGGATATAATTTGCCATATCTTTTTACCTATATGATGTTAATGAATAATTTTTCTGATATATGGCTTATTTGTGAAACAATGGCTATTTTAATGACCCTAATTCTTGCCCCAAGGATTGTAATGTTTTTGATAACATTTGGATTTGGGGCTATTTTTGCTTATCTATCTTTTATTTTTCAATTAGGAAGTGTGGAGGGGGGAATAGGTCAATTAGAGTATTTATTTGTTATTCCTATGGTTATTGTCGGTGGAATTTTATTTAATTATTCAGCAAAATATGGAGAATTTAAGCTAGAATTATTAGAACAAAAAAACAAATCTTTTAAATCCCTTGCAGGCTCTATCGCCCATGAAATGCGCAATCCTCTTGGTGCTATTAAATTGGCAACAGAGAATATGTCTTCTACTAAAGAGAGGGTGCGTAAGAATATAGAGCTTGAGGAGTTGGTTAATAGTAATTCTGATTTAAAGGAGTTAATAGAGGATAGAAGTATTGAAATTGCCAATTTTAAAAGACAAATTAACAAAACAATTGATTTGGCAAGAAGTGTAATTGATATGACTTTGCATGAATTGGGAGGTAAAAAATTTACTAAAGAAGATTTTTCTTATTATAGTGCTTATAAGGCAGTTATGGATGCGGTTACTATTTATGGCTATTCTTCCAATGAACAAAAGGAAAAAGTAATTATTGATTTAGATAATAGAAAGATAGTAGTTAGTAATGCTGAAAAAGAAGATATTTCAATTACTAATTTGGATAAGAATAATAATTTTTTAATTAAGATAGAAGATACTGCTTTTAAATATATGATCTTTAATTTAATTAAAAATGCCTTATTTTATTTAAAAGATTATCCAGATGCTAAAATAACTATTGATTTTGAGAAAGAAAAAACAATTGATTTGGCATTAATTAATAGATTTAAATTAAATCCTAATATCACCAAATATAATATTATTAATGTAACTGATACTGGTCCTGGTATTGCTGATGATATTATTACTAAGATCTTTGATTCATATTTTACATCTGGTAAAAAAGGTGGCACAGGTGTTGGGTTAGATTTTTGCCAAAGAATGATGAATGATTTTGATGGAGGTATTATTTGTCAAAGTGAAGTTGGTAAATATACTAATTTTAGCTTGTTATTTCCTATTTTAAATAAGGAAGAAGAAAAAGAAGCAATTAAAGAGATAACTAAAATTGAGAATGAAAAACATAAGGCTTTAAAAGCTGGTATGAGTCTTGAAGAGGCAGAAAATTTGGTAGCAAAAAAGCCTACTAAAAATATTCTTCTTGTTGATGATGTAAAGTTAAATATAGAAATTTTATCAAAAGATTTAAAAGGTAAATGTTCTAATTTTAATATTACCATTATTAATGATCCCGTAAAAGCTTTTGAATTAATAAAATCTAAAGAAGAGGAAAATAAGCAATTTGATTTGATTTTAACCGATATTGAAATGCCAGAAGTGGATGGGGTGGAATTAACAAATAAGGTCAGAAATGATTTAAAGCTATCTAAAGATAATCTTCCTATTTTAGCTTATAGTTCAAGAGAAAAGCGGCAAATTATAGATCAGGCTTTAGAAGCGGGCTGTAATCATTATTACACTAAACCTAAAGATCTAAGATTTATTGCCAGAAATATTGCTAAATGGGTATTGGATGATTATATCCCCAATAAGAACAGTAACCATGAAGAAATTATCATCGATAATAATAGCTTCACAGATAAAAACATTATTATTGCTGATGATCAATTGGTAAATCTTATGACTATTTCCAGACAATTTCAAGAAAAAGGAGCAAATGTAACCAAATGTAAAGATGGTAAAGATATTATAAATCTAATAGAGCAAAATCCTACTAAATATCATTTAATCATCACTGACATTAATATGGAAGAAATTGGCGGTATTGAAGCCACCAAAAAAGTCAGAGCAATAGAAAAGGAATATAACAGCCAGCAAAACAATCAAAACAATCAGAATAATAATAACAACAAAACCAAATATAAAACCCCAATCATTGCTATTTCTGGTGATAGTCATAAGAGTTTTGTGATGAATATGTTAAATTCTGGTATTGATGATTATTTAACAAAAGGCTGTAGCGGTGAAGATATGGCAAAATTATCAAGATTTTGGATTGATTATTATCATCAAGATCAAGAATCTAGCTTACAAGATAATCAAGAAGCAACAAAAACAGCTTCTTCTAATAATAAGCAGCAGTCTAATGCAATATTAAAATCTGATTTTAATGAGTTATTTTCTAATCAAGAAGAAAAGGATGAATTAATCAATATTTTTGAAACTGAATCAAATATTATAATAACAGAAATTATAAATGCTAAAAATAATATAGAGTCATTAAGAAAAGCAATCCACAAAATCAAAGGCTCATCTGGATCAATTGGTGCTAATAAATTATTTCAATATACATCTAAAATTAATAATCTATTACAGCAAGAAAAAACACCAGAAGATAAGGACTTTTCCAAAAAAATAAAAGAAATGCTCGATGAGGCAATAAAGGAGATGAAGAAGTAATTTATCTAGATTATTTAATTTCCAAAATATGCCTAACAAAATTACAATAAATTTATTACAAGGTGATAAATATGATCTTGATGTGTCTTATGGCTTAACTATTGTCGCTGACCTAAAGAGTCAAATTAATAAAGCAATGGCTGATAAAGAAGGTTGTGCTAAAATTATACCAGAGCAGCAAAGACTTGTTTTTAATGATCGAATATTGCGTGATAAGGAATTAGTTTTTACTGATATGAGCGATCATCTATCGTTAGTTATAATAGACAGAGATATTGCTGATAATTTAGTTAAATTGCGGGCAGGAAATTTAACATTTAAAGATTTACCCGAGGAATTAAAAGATAATAGAGAAATTATTTTAGCATCTCTAGAGAATTTGGTGGGTGTGGATAATTTGTTGCTTTTGGGTGGTGGGCAAGTTTACGATGCTGCGTTATTTAATTATATATCTGATATATCTACAGATGATCAAGTATTTACTTTAAAGGCAATAAGCGTGTGTAGTGGTTTGTTTAAACGCTTACCTGATAAATTAAAAAATGATAGAGATTTTGTTTTAAAATCTGTAAGAGAGAATGGTTTTGTACTTGAGTTTGTATCTGAAGGATTTAAGTGTGATCAAGAGGTTGTTTTAGAGGCTGTAAAGAACAATGGTTTGGCACTTTTCTTTGCACCTAAAGAGTTAAGAGGTGATAAAAAAGTTGTTTTAGAGGCTATAAAAGAATGTGCTTGTGCATTTGAATTTGCATCTGAGCAATTAAAAGGTGATAAAGATGTTAATTGTGAGAAGATCAGAAGATCAGCTCCTCGTCCAAAATCAGTTCCTAATCTTAATTTTTCTCCAATCCCTCGCCCACCACAATTGGGATCATTGTCACGTTAAAAACATAAAAAATGGGTGCAGTTCTGTTCTTCAAGATACTTTTATGATTTAAATTAAGGTTTAATCATATTATTTTTCACGCCAGTAAATAAAAGGATGGAATAGTTAAAAAAGAAAAGGATTTAATATTTGAAAATCATCACTTTCTATCAAAAACTAATAATTGGGAAATGTTTGTCTCAGAGCCGAATCTAACCCGCACACCAGTCGCACCTATGGTGAAAATGGCAGGGGGGTAGGGAGAGTAGGGGATAAATGACATTTATAAATTTTATACTTTTTTCAAAAAAGCTATTTTTACCCTATTTTTCAGTAAAAAAATCAGGTATAAATTTTGATATATTTTTGACAAATTAGGGTTTCCACTCAGAAGGTACATATTTTCTCCTGACCACTAATTAATCCTTGTTTTTTCTAATCTCATAGCTCAAAATCAATTTCAGAATTCTGAAATCGATTTTGAGCTAGGAGGCTAGGATACATAAGGGATTAAGAAGGGTAGTGAAAAAATATTCCTTTCTTAACGCAGACCCTAAATTGAAAACGGACTATTTGGACGATATGATTAAGAAACCCCTAATTAAAGATTTAATTAGATTTTTATAAGGTCTATAATCCTTTAAATCATGAAATATTATGACAATATTTAGTGTAAAACAATTATCCGGTAAAGAAGTGCTAAGATTCACTATAGATTCCACTATTGATGAGCAAGAAAAAATGAGTAAATGTGAGGAATTTCTAAAAGAACTGTCAAATGTTAGACAATCTTGCTTTGATAAATTAGTTGTAGGTAATTTTACATCCGATTTAAGGGAAATAAATCGACATAATTTGACTCAGCATTTAATGGGCAAAATTGGTGTCGATGATGTTGTGGAAATGGACATAGTAATTGCTATCAATGGTCATGTTTTGGAATATATAAGCACCCCTCCTCAAATAAAGGCCAAAATTTATGAGATACTTCCACGTAATGAATATCAGTATTTAACAGAAGATAAAAGGTTTATATTAAGTGCAATAAAAGAATCAAAATATTTTTGTGTTTTTGATATTTTTATGGAGTTTAGAATCTGGATTAGCAAGATCATTAAAAAATTGGATAATTTTATGCTTTGTTTTACTGTCCTTTATTGGTGATTTAATAGCTTGCTCTATTTCTTGTAATTTACCTTTAAGATCTGAGTCTGATTTTGTTTGAGCAATTAATTGATCTAATAATTCGATTATTTTTTTCTTCTAATTTACTGCTTGTAAGTGATATTTGATTATTAATATTATTATGAATTATAACAGGTCTTTCAATTAATTTTAATAGCAAATTCTTAATACCATCTACATCTTCCTTGAGTAGTTTTTGATCTTTTACCAATTCATCAATAGAAGATTCTATCTGTCTAATTCTAGGTTCATTAATGACATAGCCATTCATTAAATATTGCTTTAATATTTGAGTTGCCCATTGCCTAAATTGCGTACCTCTTTTTGATTTAACACGATATCCTACAGAGATAATCGCATCCAGATTGTAATGCTCGACATCTCTTACAACATCCCTATCTCCTTCTTTTTGAACTATCCGGAAATTCCGGATAGTTGAATTTACCTCCAACTCTCTTTCCTCAAATATATTATTTATATGTTCCGAAACAGTCTTTACACTTTTATCAAATAACTCTGCCATTTGCTTTTGGGTAAGCCAAATAGTCTCATTAAAAACATTAACATTAAATGATATCTTACCATCATTTGAGCTATAAATGATAATATCTTTTTGCGGGCTTTGATTCATGGTTTTTTTAAAAATAAATTAGGTATTTTATTTTATTATGCCATTAAAGAGACCTTTGCTTTGATTTTCTAATTGAAGTAGTTAATTATACAAAGGTCTCTTAAAAATATCTAAGCATTCATAGAAGTAAAAAATTCTTTATTATTTTTAGTATTTTGAATTTTATCAGATAAAAATTCCATAGCTTCAACAGAATTCATTGAGCCAATTATTTTTCTGATCATCCAAGTTTTGGAAAGTGTGGCTTTATCAACAAGTAAATCTTCTCTTCTTGTTCCAGATTTTGTAATATCAATAGCTGGATAAATTCTTTTGTCAGATAATTTACGATCAAGAACAATTTCTGAATTACCAGTACCTTTAAATTCTTCAAAAATAACTTCATCCATTTTTGACCCAGTATCAACTAAAGCAGTACCGATAATTGTTAAAGAACCTCCTTGTTCAATATTTCGAGCTGCACCAAAAAATCTTTTTGGTTTTTGTAAAGCATTAGCATCAACACCACCTGTTAAAACCTTACCAGATGAAGGAACGATCGTATTATAAGCCCTTGCTAATCTAGTTATTGAATCAAGTAAAATAACAACATCCTTCTTACCTTCAACTAGTCTTTTAGCTTTTTCAATTACCATTTCTGCCAATTGTACATGTCTAATTGCCGATTCATCAAAAGTTGAACTTACAACTTCACCCTTAACCGATCTTCTCATATCAGTTACTTCTTCAGGTCTTTCATCAATTAATAATACCATTAATTTAACTTCTGGATGATTAGTGGTAATTGATCTTGCAATATTTTGCATTAAATATGTTTTACCAGTTCTAGGTGGTGCAACAATAAGAGCTCTCTGCCCCTTACCAAGTGGAGAGGTTAAATCAATTAATCTAGAACTTAAATCACCAGATTTGGTAGAATCAACTTCTAAATTTAATCTTTCATTTGGATATAAAGGAGTTAAATCATCAAATAAAATTCTATTTTTAGCTAATGTTACATCTTCATGATTAATTTGACCAACTTTTAATAAAGCAAAATATCTTTCACCTTTTTTTGGAGCCCTAACTTGACCAGTAATAACATCGCCAGTTCTAAGACCAAATCTTTTAATTTGATTTGGAGAAACATAAATATCATCAGATCCCTGTTGAAAATTTGCTTCATTAGTTCTTAAAAATCCAAAACCATCAGTTAAAATTTCTAACACACCTTCACCAATTATAATATTGTGATAGTTTTTCATGGAGAAGCTTTTTAAGATATGATAAATCAATTCTTGCTTTCCAAGGTCGCTGGCATTTTCAACATTATATTGCTTTGATAATTCTAAAATTTCTTCAGCACTACTTTTTTTAAGATCTTTTAATTTTAAAGTCTCAATCTCAATTGATTTTTCATCAACATCTACCGCTTCAGAATTAGAATTAACTTCTTCAGTTGCAGCTTTTAAAATCCTTCTACTTTTATTAGTAGATGAGGCAGTTTTAATTATAGTCATATTATAAATTAAATTAAAAAACGAAAAGGAATATAGATATTTTTAAGTAAACTAAATTAAAATCTCTTAATATCTAAATTATTAATAAAGGATAGGCATATAATTAAATATAATATCTAATATCAGATAAAATATTTAAATAATGCTCTAAACAACATTTGAACATCTAAATTTATATCACCTTCAATAAATGATACAAACCTAATTTAAGATCTGTTTTTATATTCGTCAAGAAAAATGTTAATAAAATGTTAATAAACTATAAAT
>JAOFKK010000042.1 GCA_028040005.1 Rickettsiales bacterium | reverse complement strand
TGGCTACTTAGATATTTCAGTTCACCAGGTTCGCCTCTCAAACCTATTTATTCAGTTAGAGATACCTCAAAAGAGGTGGGTTTCCCCATTCGGAAATCCTCGGATCAAAGCTTATTGGCAGCTACCCGAGGCTTATCGCAGCCTGTTACGTCCTTCATCGCCTGCTAACGCCAAGGCATCCATCGAATGCTCTTTAACACTTTGTATAATTTACATGCAGAACAAAATTAATTATTTCAAGAACTGTCTTTTAATTTACTAAAAATTAAACAACAATTTAAAATTGAATTTGATATATCAATGTTAGAGTTGATATATTATTCATTTGTGTCAATTATTCACGATTTTAAAACAACAAGATGAAAAAATAATGAGTTTTACGCTCACCAGTCTCTCACCGGAAAAGATGATTATAAGAAGGCTATTTCAGTAAGTCAACTACTTATTCTTATATTTTATATATTTTTTAGAAAAATTTAATAAAATCTGATCAGCCCTTATAAAACAAGCTTTGGTGACAAGGTTTAATAAGAATTATCTATTCAACCAAATTCTGTAAATAGTAATTATGTGAGCAATAATCATAAATATTTCTGCCAACATACCACCTATAGAAAAATACATAACATTATGCATTAACCAAAATATATTAGTCATGATAAATAATAATCTCATTTTTATACCCGACAAATAAAAAGCGGCTATAGTGCCGCATATTCCACCCAAAATTGGCAAAATATCTGATAATTTTTGATACAAAATAATTCCCAATACTATATATATGATTATGAAGATTGCAGGCAAATATTGATTTTTATTATTTATAGCAAGAAAAAAACGAGTACCAGAAATAAGAGCAACCACAAAACCTGCCCTACTACCTATCATTAAAAAATGAATCGCTAAAGTTAAAGCAGAAAAACCAGCAAATCTTTTCAACCTAATATCATCTCTGGATAAAAAGGCCAATATAGCTAATATAAAAGCGGATATACCTAAAAACTGCGCAAATAATAACATTTTAGTTTAAAAAAGGATGTGAGAATAATTATCTACAACATTAAAATTGGAATTGGCAATATATTTATGAAATAGCTGACCTTGCTTATAATTTACAATTTTATCATTCTTGCCATAAATTAATTCCGTTTTGCAAAAATTAGAAAAATCATATTTTGCAGCAGAAAAATCAACTAAATAATCCAGCCAATATCTTAAATTATTGAAATTATTGTGATAAAAATATTTACTTTTAAATTCTAAAAATCTTTTATCACCTTGCAACATCATTAAATGAAATCTTTTAAGTAATTTTTCTGGATCTTTAGATAGGTTATCGCAAAAATTATTATAAATTTTAGGATCAACCCCAATCTTATAGTAATTATCAGATAAAAATTGAAAAGGAGTGGCTAGCAATATCAATAATTTTGGTGTAATAACATTATTCAAAATAGCATTAATAGCAATTTGACCACCAAGACTCCAACCTATTATAATGTCTGGATTTTGCAACTGTAATTGACTGAATGTCAATTCAATAGAGGAGAAAGGTAAATAATCTAAATATTCTACCCCATTAAATTTATCATTAAGATTTAATATATTTGATCTTTGGCCCCAACCAGACAAAAACACAATCTTGGAATTAGGATGGTCCGTAACATGAGGAGATAAAATATTTTTTAACAAAATAAATTAATATTTTAAAAAATACCTACTATCAGGGTCGATAATTTGAAACTTATTATCCGTAACTTCTAAAATAGCAAAATTTCTCTGAACAATGCCATTATCTAAAAATCTAAAGCTGCCATCAACACCTTCAAATCCTGATTTTTCTAAAATAAAATCATCAATTTGCACGTCACCATTATCATAAGATAAATTAATTACAGACCAAACCATATCATATACAACACTAGTTACTCTATTTGGAATTTTTTTAAAATGGTCATAATATAAATATTCATATTTTTTATATATATCTGGATTAGATGATGTAAACCAAGAACCATTGGCCCTGACATTATATAAGGTAGACATTTTATCCCACTCTTTAAGACCTATTATTTGAATTGCTCTTTTATCAATATTATTTTCGTCTATATGATTTAAAACCAAATCAAGATTATCACCCGAATCAGCAACCAAAATTACATCCGAATATATTTTATCCTCATTAGAAATTGGTATTTCTGCCAATGATTTTTCTTTATCCTCGTCACTTAAATCATCATAAGCACTTTGTGAAATTGAGTATGAATTAATAATTTTAGCAACAGACTTATTGATTTGATCTTGATTTTTATAAAAACTACTCGCCACAAAATAACCATCCTTCCCCTTAGCTACATCTCTTAAAGAATTGGCAACTTTTAGACCGTAGGAATTATTTGGAGCAACTATGGAAAAGCTATTTAAACCCTTATCCATACTATATTCAACCAATCTTTCAATTTGCTGCTCAATGTCAATTCCTGTTACAAAAATATTCTTTTTACCTTGGAGGTTATCATTATTAGAAAGTGATAATAAAATAATATCATGATCAGCGACAATATCTATCACTGACTCTGTTGCAGCACTAAATAATGGACCAATAACAATTTTAATATCTTGCGATATAATTTCCCTTATAGCTCTTCTTGCCCCAAATTCAGTACCCTTACTATCAAAAACAACTAATTCAATTCTATTTTTTGGATCATTTTCATAAAGTGAAAGATGAGCCGCATTCAATAACTCATTTCCAATTTTATCATATTTGCCACTAATTGGTAATAATAAAGCAATTTTTGTTTTTTTCTTAAATATTAAATCCAAAAAGGCGCTATCGCGATCAACCTCTATCTCTTTTTGAATTTGCTCATCGGGAATTTTTTCTTCTGGTAATTCAACAATATAACTGCTTTTACAAGAAAATAAAAATACAAATAAGGTGATTAAGAATAATTTAATGAATGGAAATCTTAATTTATCTATTTTTGTCAATATAAGAAATAAATATTTCATTTTATTTTTTATTAGTTAGCTGTTTAAGTCTGGAGGCAGCCCTAGAAAACAAATCATATAATAAACCATCCTCATATATTTTATCAATCGAATTTTGTGATAAAATTATTAATTTTACATTATTCTCATAAGCCTCATCAATAAAAAGTATAAATCTCTTAGTCTCATTATTAAGATCATTATTTAATATTGGAATATTTTTAACGAAAATAAAATCAAATTTTTTACATATCTTCATATAATCAGCAACTCCAGAATTACCGCCAAAAAGCTCCATAAAGTCAATTAAGGCAATATTATTATAACTATTATCAATCGTAATATTCCTGCCTAAAATATTACAACTCCAGCTAGTCATTTTATTCCCCAAAACATACCCATCTAAAATATCATCAAATATCTTTATATTAGATTCATTTATTGGATAAATAAAATTACTATTCGGATCAATATCTTGCGATCTATAATCCTCATTACCATCTAAATTTAAGATTTTACATTTTTTAAATAAAATATTATTAATAAATCTTAAAAAATACCCTCTTTGCAAACCATTCTTATAAAGATTAGCTGGATAAGAGTTAGAGGTAAAGATAACTATAATATTTTGTTGAAAAATATATTTAAAAACATCACTTAAGATCATAGCATCAACTATGTCATGAACCTGAAACTCATCCAAACAAAGAATTTTAGAATCTTGTAAAATTTTATCTATCGTAATTTGTAAAATATTATTATCTTGACTTTGCAATCTATGATAATGCATCTCCTTGTGAATTTTTTGCATAAAATCATTAAAATGAAAATATGACTTTTTCACTTTAATTAAATTAAAAAAATAATTCATTAATAAGGATTTACCCCTACCAACAGATCCATATATATAAAGACTTTTGGAGTTATTTTTATTAAATAATTTATTCCAAAAATATTTTTTACGATTAAGATCTTGCGATATTTTTGCTAATTCTTTAAAAATTACAGTTTGGTGACGATCTAAGATAAAATTCTGAGAATTATATGATAATCGCACTATCTTATAAAAATTTATATAGATTACTTGAATCAATCAGATGATAATATTGACTATCTTCATCAGAATAATAATCCTTAACAATATTTAATTCGCTGATAGTTGGAACAATAGATAAAATAATAATCTCTTTATCATGATTTATAATATCTTTTTTAACAAAATAAGACTGAATATTTTTAAGATATTTATCATTGGAAATTAATTTAAAATATTTTGTTAATTTTTCAGTAATAATATCTTTTGATTCTTTATTATCTTGATTTTCATTTCTATTCTTAAATTCGCGAACAAATTGCAATAACTTAGTATCAATGATAATATTTTTATCAGACCTAGTTATAAAAAAAGCAAAAGGTAAAATTTTAACCTCAGGAGCAATTAATGAGTGACTAAAATAATTGATTTCAGACTTAATATTGTGTGACTGAAGGATATATTCGATATAATTATGATGCTCTTCTAAATTTAACGTCTCTAATTTTGATCTTTTAGATTCAATTTTTGGAATATTTAATTGGTGATAATGCAGATAGTCAATCTGGTGTGAAATTTTATTTAAATAATCATAAATTTGATCAGTTCTCTGATCTAGATCTTTTTTAATATCTTTATTTTCAACGTTAAAATCTTCTGGGTGAGGATTTTCTAATAAATGCTTTTTGCTTTCATATTCAGCAATAACCTCCTTTTTAGATGACTCTTCCTCTTCTAGCCTATTTTCATAAAACTTCAATTCCACATTAACAATTTTTTTATATTTATGAAATTGGTACATAACAAAAGACAATACCAGCAATAATAATAAAATAATAATATAAGAAAACATATTCTGATTTGAGATTGAAATTATAAATATAACATTTAAAACCTTTACATAATCCTAAAAACAGCAATAGAAAGAAAATTTAGGAAGAATTTTGGTATATTGTTTATTTTAAGATGAACTACACTAATTTGCCATATATGCATCTATTAAATATTCCTGCTGCTTAAAATCACGACATTTTATACTCATAAATGAAAACATAGGTACAATAAGCACACTACCTAATGCATCAAGAGTGCACCTTGTAGTTTCCTCGCCCCTTCCCTCTCTTACTGAATACCAAGTTTCAAGAGGAATAGTTTTTTGATAATTTTCTCCAACAATTGTGGCTTTATAATCTATATCAGAATCAGGAATTAAAGAAATATGGGCTGGAGTTTGACCATAATAAGCATTATTAATATAAAGATGGGCATTTGCTGGATTACTTCTGATGGTAATTTTAACCCTATCTTTGTTCATTTGAGCGCAAGAACTAATGAATATTGATATGATAATAATTGATATAAATCTATTAATCATTTTAGAAATTAGTTAAAATATTTATGCCACTCATCTTTTAAAGAATTGGCAAAATCAGAAATAGAATTTAAATCACACTCAATAGATTGATTAGGATTATGGATTATATCATTAATCTTATCATAAGTTTGTTGCAAATCTTCATTAACCAAAACATAATCATATTCATTAAAATGGCTAATTTCATCAATAGCTCCAAACATTCTTTTTTTAACCACATCTTCACTATCCATTGCTCTTTTTTGCAATCTAGAATGTAATTCTTTCATTGAAGGGGGTAGTAAAAAGAAGCTTATTATTTTATTTTTATTGAATTTTTGATTTAATTGCCTCGCACCTTGCCAATCAATATCAAATAAAACATTTTGATTTTTACTAAAGCAATCGTCAATCATTCTTTTTGGAGTGCCGTAATGATTGCCAAAAATATTGGCCGATTCTAATAGCTGATCCTGAACTTTTAACGCTTCAAATTCATCATTAGTAACAAAAAAATAATCTTGACCGTCAATTTCATTATCTCTCTTTTGCCTAGTCGTTGCTGAAATTGACAATTTAACATCCGCATTGCCCTTAATTAACATATTGCAAATAGTGGATTTGCCCGCACCAGATGGCGAAGAAATAATAATTAAAAAAGGTGGACAGACAATATTCATTTATCTTTCAATTATGGCAATTAGTTTTCTTCTTTTTTTTCAATTGTTAGGTCTGGAGCATCAACTGCTTTCATACCAACAACATGATACCCACAATCAACGTGAAGAACCTCACCAGTAACGCCATTACCAAGCTCACTTAGTAAATAAACAGCTGAACCACCAACATCTTCAAGAGTTATATTTTTCTTTAATGGGGAATTATATTCATTCCATTTAAAAATATATTTAAAATCACCAATACCGCTAGCAGCTAATGTTTTAACTGGGCCGGCAGAAATGGCATTAACCCTAATATTATCATTACCAAGATCAACTGATAAATAACGAACGCTGGCTTCCAAAGCAGCCTTAGCAACACCCATTACATTATAATGAGGAACAACTTTTTCTGCGCCATAATAGCTAAGAGCAATTACTGATCCAGAATCAGACTTCTTTAAAAGATTTTCAGCATATTTAGTAACAGAAACTAAAGAATAAGCTGAGATATTCATAGTCATAGCAAAATTTTCTGGAGTAGTGTCAACATATCTTCCTCTCAACTCCTCCTTATCAGAATAAGCAATAGCATGTACAAGAAAATCTAATTTACCCCATTTTTTTTCCAACTCAGAAAAAACTTTTTTAATAGAATCAATATCAGTTACATCGCAAGGTAACACAATATCAGAATCAACAGAAGCGGCAAGAGGTTTGATTCTCTTTTCAAGAGCTTCCCCTTGATAGGTAAAAGCCAATTCTGCGCCATATTTATGAGCTTCTTGAGCAATACCCCATGCAATAGAGCGGTTATTAGCAACGCCCATTATTAAACCTTTTTTACCTTTTAATATTGTCATAATTTAATCATTTGCAGTTTTAAAAAGCCAAGGAGTAACATCCTTTGCTTCATTTTCATAATCATCAATCTTGTCCTTCATGGTAAGTGTGATACCAATATCATCCAAACCATTAATTAGACAATTTTTTTTAAAATCATTAATTTTAAAATCAACCTCTTCATTATTAAAGGAAATTTTTTGCAATTCAAGATCTATAGTTAATTCATTATGAGGATTTTTAGCGTAATCCATTAATTCTTTAACCTGATTATCATCCAAAATAATTGGCAAGATACCATTTTTAAAACAATTATTATAAAAAATATCAGCAAAAGAGGTTGCAATAACAACCTTGATACCAAAATCTATTAAAGCCCAAGGAGCATGTTCACGACTAGATCCGCACCCAAAATTATCACCAGCAATTAAAATTTTAGATTTCTTATAACTTTCTTGATGTAAAATAAAATCATTAATTTTATTGCCTGATTCATCATAGCCCATTTCATAAAATAAACTTGCGCCAAGCCCAGTTCTTTTAATTGTTTTTAAAAATTGCTTAGGAATGATCATGTCAGTATCAATATTGACAAGATCTAGATATGCAGCTCTAGCTGTTAATTTTGTGAATTTTTCCATCTTTTAAATTTATAAAATCTTATAAGAGCTAAATAATATTAATATTAATTTATATTTGCAAGTAGTGAAAATATCAGAAGATATTTTTATTCAAATGTCAAATTATGATTGTGTAATTTTATTAGCAATAATCTTTATATCATTAGCAAATTCTAAAAATCCATCTCTGATTTTAGCATCAAAGCTAATATTAGTTTTAGACCACTCTTCCATCCAGGGTCTTGCTATGTCCCAAATATTAATATCCTTATCAAGAGATAATGCAACACCCTCTATTAAAGTAATTGTTTTTTGTAATAATAAAAGATTTTCATTACTCTTCATGTTATATTTGTTAATCATTTCTATTAATTTAGTAAAAATAAGAATTAACGGTACTTCAGAAACTTTTTTATCAGTTACTGTCTCGCCTAAAATTCTTAAATATAAAGCAAATTCATCAATATCAATATTTTTAGGTATCAACCCAGCCTCTAAATGCAATTCAGCCACTTTTTTATAATCTTTTTTCATAAAATTAATAAAAATTTGTGTAATAGCTATACGAATCTTCTTTTCCAAAACCCCTATTATCCCAAAATCTATTAAAGCAATTTTACCATCAATAGTTAAAATCAAATTACCCGGATGCATGTCAGCGTGAAAAAAGCCGCGATCATAAGCCTGATGGAAGAAGCCCAAAACCAATGTTTTAGCCAATAATTTTTTATCAAAAACAGTTTTTTCAATGGCTTTTTTATTAGAAAATCTTGTACCCTCGATCCATTGCATAACTATAATATTTTTCTTACTAAATTCCCAATAAATTTTAGGTATCACAAAATCATCAAAATCAGATAATATATCTCTAACCTTAGAAGAAGAGGCGGCCTCAAGTAATAAATTAACCTCTTTTTCTAACATATGTTCCAATGGTTTAATTATATCTCTTCGCATTTTTCTAATATTTTTTGA
>JAOFKK010000041.1 GCA_028040005.1 Rickettsiales bacterium | reverse complement strand
GACAGTCCGGTTTTTGCAATAAATCCTCAATCCTCGAACATATCTTTAATTTTTGCCACAACTCTCTTACCTTCGCTTATACTTTCAGCTTCTAATCGGGCTTTGATATCTGATTTGGCATTTTTGTTAGCTTCCAATAATGCTTTTTTTATTTCTTTTTCATCTAATTTATTGCCCCAGTTAATTTCAACAGTTTTTTCCTGTCCAGATTCCTGTTCAAAGGCTGAAATTGTTAATAACCCGTCAGCATCAATATTAAACTCAACCCTTACTTTAATTTGACCTGAATCCTTATTGGGTAAATTTTTAATCTCAAACTTAGTCAGAGAAATAGCGTCTTTAGCAAATTCTCTCTCCCCCTGAACAATATGAAATTTCATGCCTGTTTGACCATCAGCATAGGTTGTAAATTCCTTTGATTTACCAATTGGAATGGGGCTATTGCGATGAATGATTTTTTCAATAATTCCACCCATAGTTTCAAGGCCAATTGATAGAGGAACAACGTCAAGAAGTAGGTTCTTTGAACCAAAAGTTAAAGAATGGGCCTGAATTGCCGCGCCAATTGCTACAATTTCATCGGGATTAAGGTTGGTAAATATTTTGTCAGAACCATAAATATCAGATAATTTTTGAGAAATTAATGGTAATTTTGTTGAACCACCAACCAAAATAACACCATCAATATCTTCCTTTTGTAATTTTAATTCCTCTATTAAATTTTGGGTTAAATTTGAGGTTCTATTGATTAAATCTTCTGATAATTTTTTAAATTCTTCAATATTTAATGAAAATTCATGATTTTTATTGTTAATATTAATATTTTGATGAATTTGATTTGATGTTAAGAATTTTTCCTTAATTTCTTTGGATATGGTTTTTAATGTTATTTTTTGTGTTTGATTTAAATTATTTAATTTTAGATCAAAAATGATCTTATCATAGATTAATTTATCAAAATCATCACCGCCAAGATCGCTATCGCCACTAACGCCTAAAACTCTAAAAATACCATTAGTTAATTTAAGGATAGAAATATCAAAAGTTCCTCCACCAAGATCATATATTAAATATGTGCCTTTGGAATTATTGTCGAGGCCATAAGCAAGGGCAGCTGCAGTTGGTTCGTTAAGTAATCTTAAAACATTGAGTCCAGCAATTTTGGCTGCTTTTTTAACTTCAGATTTTGATTTTTCATTAAAATAGGCTGGAACAGTAATTACTGCATTTTCAATTTTTTCTTTAAAGTGATCTTCGGCAATTTCTTTAAGTCTAGAAATTATAATGGTTGAAATTTCGGTTGCTGTAAGATTTTTTGCGCCAAATTTTACCTTAGTTTGAGAATCTTCTTCAAAAATTTCAAATGGTAATTGTTTAATATTGTTAATTTCGTTAAATTTTTTGCCAATAATTCTTTTGATAGAAGAGATGATATTATCCCCTTTTTTAGCTTCGTTACCAATTAAAATTTGTCCATTTTTATCACAGCTAATAATTGATGGAATAATGTTTTTACCATTTTGATCTGGGATTATATTTGTTTTTTCATTTTTATCGCAATAAGCAATTAAAGAATTACTTGTGCCAAAATCAATACCAATTACTTTTGCGCTGGTTTTATCTTCTATTTCTTCAGTTGGATCGGTAATTTGTAATAGTGGCATTATCTTTTTGATGTTTTAATGTTGATAATTTCAATGATTAAAGCAAAAAATAGTGAAAAATATAAATAATTTTTGCTAACATTAATTGAAAGACCGCCTAATATCAAAATTACTCCAATCATAAATATAAATGCCAAAGCAAGAATCTTTAAAGTTGGATATTGATCAATAATATTTGATATTTTACCTGATAAAAATAACATAGCTCCCATTGATATAATAACAGCAGTAATAATAATCCAAATTTGATCAGTAACGCCAATTGCAGTAATTATTGAATCAACTGAAAATACCAGATCAATCATCATAATTTGTGTTATGGCGCCCCTCATGGTGGATTGTGGTTTAAATTCAATTTCTTTTTTTGTGTTATGTTTTAAATCGGACATGATTTCAATGAAGGCGGTATAAACCAAAAATAACCCTCCAAAAAATAAAATAAGGTTTTTATAAGAAAATTCGATCTCAAATAATGTAAAAGCTGGCTTAGTTAAGCCCATAACCCAACCCAAAGCAAATAACATGGCGCAACGCATGATAAGGGCCAAAGAAATACCAAAATATCGTGCTTTTTTGCGTAATTTTTCAGGTAATTTTTGAACCGCAAGAGAAATAAAGATTACATTGTCAATTCCAAGGATAATTTCAAGGAAGGTTAATGTTACTAAAATTAATAATGTTTCAAATCCGAATATCTCCATTTATTTTTAAATTAATTCTATCATGGTTATTTTCGATAATATCGGCAAGTTCTAATTGAATCAAGACAATATTTGCAATATTTGTTGGTATTTGAGTCATTTCTAGCAGTTCTTCAAGTGCTGTTGGGCTAGGGCTTAGATTTTGTAGAATTTCTTTTTTTGCAGAATTTAATATATCATCCATTGGTATTTTTGGTGTAAAATTATCAAATATATCATCATTATTATCATATAATTCTAAATTATGATTATGATTTTTTAAATTTTTAATATTTGAAATTACATCTCCTGCATTTTCAATTAATGTAGCGCCATCCTTGATTAATCGATTTGATCCATGACATCTAGGATCAAAAGGTGAGCCAGGAACCGCCATGACCTCTCTATTTTGTTCTGTGGCATATCTGGCTGTAATTAAAGTGCCCGATCTAACGCCGGCCTCAACAATTATTACCCCAAGGGCAAGCCCAGATATAATTCTATTTCTTTTAGGAAAATTAATTGATTTTGGCAGGGTGGAGATGGGATTTTCTGAAATTACCAATCCATTTTCTAATATATTATTGTAAAGATTTGCATTTTCTGGCGGATATATATTATTTACACCGCCGGCTAAAACGGCAATAGTTCCTTTTTCTAGTGAGCCTTGATGAGCATAGCTGTCAATACCACGAGCCATGCCTGATGCAATAATTATATTATGATTTCCTAAATCTTGGGCAATTTTATGAGCAAATTTTTTGCCATTAAAGGAGGCGTTTCTGGGACCCGCAATCGCTAAAATGTCATTGTTAAAAATTTCTATATTGCCTTTGTAAGTTAAGAGGGGAGGTGGATCGTAAATTTCTCTTAATAATTTAGGATAGGATTTATTGCAATAATAAGTAATTTTTGCACCAATTTTATGAGTTTGTGCAATTTCTTTTTCGGCCAAATTTTTATCAAATGCTATAATTGGTTTTTTTGCACCTCCTTGCCTTGCAAAATGCGAAACATTGTCAATTGCCAGTGAAATGGAATTGAATATTTTTAACATTTTAAAGAATGTCTTAGGGCCAATATTGCGTGTTCTGGCTAGTCTTAGCCAATTAATTTGGTCTATTTGGCTTAATTCCTGTATTTTGTGGTAATTCATTGATTGCTGTTTTTAGGATAATATTTTTATCTAAAAATTTGCTATATCGCTTATTTTAAGATGACTTGTGGTATAATTCAATAATTCTTCCTTCGCTAGAAGTTTTGCTACTAAAAATATTATATTTATAATTTAATAGTTCTTTTTTAGCATCCTTAATTTCAATTTCTAATCTCTTTCCTTTTAAAAGCAAGTATTTACTTTTTGATTTTACTAAATTATTTGATAATTTTAGTAATTTATCAAGTGGTGCAAAGGCCCGTGAAGTTATTAAGTCAAATTTAATATTGTTAATTGAGGTGATATTTTCTTCCAATATTGTAATATTATTGGGTGATATTTTTTTAGCTTTATTTAAAAATTGACATTTTTTTGGTGATTTTTCAATAAGATAGATATTTTTTATACCTAAAATTGACAATATTATTCCAGGAAAGCCAGCTCCCGAACCAATATCTGCCGTTAGAAGATTTTTATCATCAATAAATTGTAGCAATTGTGCCGAATCAAGGATGTGTCTTGTCCAAATATCATTAATAGTTGATTGACCGATAAGATTCATTCTTTGATTATGATTAATTACCAAATCAGTAAATTTTTCTAAATTATTAATTTGTTGTGTGGTTATTTTGTGAAATTGTGAAATTTGCTCAATTACTTCATTTTTTTGCATTTTTTTATGTTTTTGTTAATTTTTTGTTTATTTTTATAAAAAATTCTTTTAATTTTTGCAAAATAAATAATTTTTTAAATATCATATATTAAAATGAAAATTTCAAATAAAGTTAAAAAAATACTTTCTTATTATGAAAGTGACTGTCCTGGTACAAAAGCAAATTTAGCTAGAATTTTATCCCACGGTAAATTAGGAGGAACGGGTAAATTGGTTATTTTGCCAGTTGATCAGGGTTTTGAACATGGTCCTGCAAGATCTTTTGCTGTTAATCCCGATGCTTATGATCCGCATTATCATTTTCAATTAGCTATTGATGCTGGCCTGAACGCTTATGCTGCACCATTAGGAATGATTGAAGCTGGGGCTGATACATTTGCCGGTCAAATTCCAACAATCTTGAAGGTTAATAGCTCAAATTCTTTATTTAATGGTGGTACTGCACCTTATCAAGCAATTACTGGTTCAGTTGCTGAAGCTGTTCGTTTGGGTTGTAGCGCGATTGGTTTTACTATTTATCCGGGTAGTGATGCTTCAATTGAAATGTTTGAAGAAGTTAAAGAAATTGCAGAAGAAGCAAAAGAGCATGGTTTAGCTGTTGTTATTTGGTCATATCCAAGGGGTGGTCAAATTTCTAAAATTGGTGAAACTGCAGTTGATATTTGTGCTTATGCGGCTCATATGGCTGCTCTTCTTGGTGCTCATATTATTAAAGTTAAGCCACCAACGGCAGCTTTAGAAAATTTAGATGCAATTAAGGTTTATGATCAGGTTCAAATTCCTGTTGATACATTATCTAAGAGGATTTCTCACATTATGCAATCTAGCTTTAATGGCAGAAGAATTGTAATATTTTCTGGCGGTGGATCAAAAGGTGAAAAAGCACTTTATGATGAAATTAGAGCTATTTATCAAGGTGGAGCTCATGGTTCTATCATTGGTAGAAATGTCTTCCAAAGACCAAGAAAAGAGACTCTATCTTTGTTAGATAATATTATAAATATTTATAAGGGTAAATAATAATTAATTAAATAAAAAGATTATGGATATGAAAGCTTTAATGCGTCAAGCACAAGAAATGCAAAAAAAAATGCAAGAGGCGCAAGAAAAATTAGCAAATACTGAGTTTGAAGGTAGTTCTGGCGGAGGTCTTGTTAAGAGTGCTGTTAATGGTTCTGGTTTAGTAAAAAAAATCGATATTGATGCAACATTATTAAAATCTGATGAAAAAGATATTTTAGAAGATTTAATAGTTGCAGCAATTAATGATGCTAAGAAAAAAGCTGATGACTCATCTGCTGATTCTATGGGCGCATTAACTGGTGGCATGAATTTGCCTGAAGGTTTTAAATTATAATTAATATTAAGATTGCGATTTTTAACTATTATTCCAGCAAGATTAGCATCTACAAGATTACCAAATAAACCTTTGGCTGATATTTGTGGTAAAAAGATGATTCAAAGAGTTTATGAACAATCTTGTAAAGCTAATTTAGGACAAAGTTATGTTGCTTGCGATAGTGATGAAGTTAAAAATTTAATTGAAAATATTGGTGGTAAAGCAATTTTGACTGATCCTGACTTACCTTCCGGTACTGACAGAATTTACCAAGCATTACAAAAGATTCCTAATAGAGATGATTTTGACTTTATTGTTAATCTACAAGGTGATTTACCTATAATTGACCCAGAGATTATTGAAAAAACAGCCAATCTCATAGCAAATTCTTCATTTGACATAGCAACAATTGCGGTTAAGATTGATAATGAAAATGACATTAATGATCCAAATATTGTTAAGGTTGCGATTGCTAATTTATCTAAAGATGGTGGAAAGGCGCTTTATTTTTCAAGAAGTGCAATTCCTCATAATAAGGATGGTAATTTTTATGAACATATTGGTATTTATGTTTATAAAAGATCTGCTTTAGAAAAATTCGTACAATTAGAAGTTTCTAATCTTGAAAAATTAGAAAAATTAGAGCAGCTTAGGGCTCTTGAAAATAACATGACAATTGGTGTTGCGATTGCTGATTCTAAGCCGATTTCGATTGATACAAAATCTGATCTGCAAAAAGCAACAGAATATTTAAAAAATAATGAAAAAAGTTAAAATTCACGTAAAATTAAAAGAAGGTGTTTTAGATATTGAAGGTAAAACTATTGAAAATTCTTTAAATCATAATTTAGGTTTTGATCAAATTTCCGAGGTTCGTAAAGGTAAATTAATTGAAATGAACATTAATGAAACTGATCCAGAGAGAATCAATCAAACAGTACAAGAAATTTGCAATAAAATGCTTGTTAACCAAGTGATAGAAGATTACGAAATTTTATAAATCTCTATAAGAATATTTAAATTATTTTATATTAAAATCATGACAAATTTACAAAATATTATTGAAAAAGCTTTTGAAAATAGAGCCGAAATTAACTCTAAAACCACAGGTGAGGTTAAGAATTCTGTTTTAGAAGCTCTTAATTTACTTGATTCTGGTCAAGCTAGAATTTGTGAAAAAAAAGATGGATCTTGGATTGTTAATGATTGGTTAAAAAAAGCAATTTTACTCTCTTTTCGTCTTAATGATAATTTTGTTAGTAAATGTAGTAATGGTTTAAATTATTATGATAAGGTTAATTTAAAATTTGCCAATTGGTCAGAAGAAGATTTTAAATCAGCCGGCTTTAGAGCTGTTCCAGGTGCTGTTGTTAGACATTCAGCCTATATTGCTAAAAATGTAGTTTTAATGCCTTCTTTTGTTAATATTGGCGCCTATGTTGATGAGGGTACCATGGTTGACACTTGGGCTACTGTTGGATCTTGCGCTCAAATCGGTAAAAATTGCCATATTTCTGGTGGCGCTGGAATTGGTGGCGTTTTAGAACCTTTGCAAGCAAATCCGGTAATTATTGAAGATAATTGCTTTATTGGCGCAAGGTCAGAAGTTGCGGAAGGTGTTGTTATTGAAGAAGGGTCTGTGCTTTCAATGGGTGTTTATATTGGCGCTTCAACTAAAATTATCGATAGAGCAACGGGGCAAGTTTATACAGGCAAAGTTCCGGCCTATAGCGTTGTTGTTCCTGGCACTATTCCTGCAAAAAATGCTGGTGATCCAAATTTATATGCTGCAATTATTGTTAAAAGAGTTGACGAAAGAACCAGATCAAAAACTTCAATTAATGAATTATTGAGGGAGGAAATTGTCAGTCAATCAATAGCTATATAATCAAAAGGGTGATTAGCTCAGTTGGTTAGAGCGTTACGTTGACATCGTAAAGGTCGGAAGTTCGAATCTTCTATCACCCACCATATTTTAAGGCTGTGTTATAAATTAAAATATCAAAAATTTTAGATTCATAACATTTCCTTTAAGGGTTTATAAATTTTGGTATAATATCACTAACTTATGCAAATATCCCTACCAGAAAAATCAATAGAATATCAATCTATAATAGAAAAAATAAAGGATATCATCATTAATAAAGGTGGTAATAAACTAGCTTCGGTTATTTTATTTGGTTCTTTTGCTAGAGGTGATTTTGTTTATGATAATTATGTTAAAAATGGCACTAGCTATAATTATTCTAGTGATATTGACATTCTAATTATTTTTAAAAATTCAAAATATAATTCTAGTATTAATTTAAAAAATGCTATTGAAAATGAGGTAGAAAGACAAAATCTTAATAAAAGACATTCTTTAAGCATAATAATAGAACCTTTAAAAAATGTTAATAAATTATTGCAAGAAGGGCATTTTTTCTTTAGCGATATTAAAAAAGAAGGTATTTTACTTTATCAAGATGAAGATCAAAAATATCAATTAGCACAGTCAAAAGAATTAAGCAATTTAGAAAAAAGAGCAGTAATGCAGAAGCATTTTGATATTTGGTTTAAAAATGGTGATGAGTTTTTAATTGATGCTAACAATGCCCTAGAAAGACAAAGTAATAATAATTCTGCATTTTATCTCCACCAATCTACAGAGCATTTTTTAGGATGTATTTTATTGGTTTTTACTGATTATAAACCAAAAACCCATAAATTAGACATTTTAATTAAACTTTGCGCTAGTCAAAATCATCAATTTTTAAAGATCTTTCCAAGAGCCACAAAAGAAGAGATTAATTGTTTTAATCTTTTAAATTCAGCCTATATTGACGCCAGATATGAAGAAGATTATCAAATAAACCAAGAACAATTAGAATATTTAATGGAACAAGTTAAGGAATTAAAAATAATTACGCAAAAAACTTGCGAAGATAAAATAAATTCTTTTAAAAAATAGCCCAGGCCTATCATAAAAAATGATATTTCTATTTCTAAGATTTTATATTTATCTTTAAGGAATGTAGAAAAAATGGACAATGCCATCCATACATTGGAAATAAGCACTCAACCAATTTGCTATCAT
>JAOFKK010000040.1 GCA_028040005.1 Rickettsiales bacterium | reverse complement strand
TAACAAAAATCAAAGGAAATATTATATTGAACTTAAATTCATTTATTGATTAAATAACAATAATTCAATTTTAAATATAACTATAGATGATTAAAAATATTACTGTTGGTCCATTACCTTCCTCACAAAAAGCCTATATTCAAAGTGACAGATTTGACGATGTTAAAGTTGCCATGAGGCAAATTAATCTGTCTAAAGAATCGGAAAAAAAATCTTTTACCGTTTATGATACTTCGGGTATTTATACCGATCCTAATTTATCACAAAATATTGATCTTAATAAGGGTTTGCCAAAATTAAGACAAAAATGGATTGAGGAAAGGGGTGATGTTGAACAATATGATGGTCGTAATATTAAGCCAGAAGATAATGGTATTTTTGTTAGTGGGGCCAAATCTTCTGTTCCTGAATTTGATTTAACTGGATTTAAGCCATTTCGTGCTAAGAAAGGCAAAAGACCAACGCAATTAGCTTATGCCAGAGCTGGTATTGTAACTAAGGAGATGGAATATATTGCTCTAAGGGAAAATATGGGTCGTAAGGAATTAAATTCTACATATTCTGGCAATAGTTTTGGCGCTCATTTACCTGGCATTGTAACGGGAGAATTTGTCCGTGATGAAATTGCCGCAGGTCGTGCTATCATTCCTAATAATATCAATCATCCAGAAAGCGAACCAATGATTATTGGGCGTAATTTTTTGGTTAAAATTAATACAAATATCGGTAATTCAGCTATTTTTTCTGGTGTGGAGGAAGAGGTTGAAAAAATGATTTGGTCAATTCGTTTTGGTGGTGATACTTTGATGGATTTATCAACTGGTAAAAATATTCATAATATTCGTGAATGGATTATTCGTAATTGTCCTGTTCCTGTTGGAACTGTGCCAATTTATCAGGCCTTAGAAAAAGTTGGCGGCGTAGCTGAAGAATTAACTTGGGAAATTTATCGCGATACTTTAATTGAACAATGTGAGCAGGGTGTAGATTATTTTACTATTCATGCTGGTGTGCGCTTGCCTTTTGTGCCAATGACTGCTAATAGGGTTACTGGTATTGTTAGTCGTGGTGGTTCAATTATGGCTAAATGGTGCTTGTCACATCATAAGGAAAATTTTCTTTATACTAATTTTGAAGAAATTTGCAAAATTGTTGCCGATTATGATGTTTCTTTTTCTCTTGGTGATGGTCTTCGTCCGGGTTCAATTGCTGACGCTAATGATGAGGCGCAATTTTCGGAGCTTAAAACTTTGGGTGAATTAACCGAAATTGCTTTAAAATATGATTGTCAAACTATGATTGAAGGCCCTGGTCATGTACCAATGCATTTAATTAAAGAAAATATGGAAAAGCAATTAGAATATTGTCATGAAGTTCCTTTTTATACTTTAGGCCCATTAACTACCGATATTGCACCTGCTTATGATCATATTACTTCGGCCATTGGTGCTGCTATGATTGGTTGGTACGGTACGGCAATGCTTTGCTATGTTACCCCAAAAGAGCATTTGGGACTTCCTAATAAGGATGATGTAAGAACGGGGGTTATTACCTATAAAATTGCAGCTCATGCGGCAGATTTGGCAAAAGGTAATGCTATTGCGAAGGAATGGGATGATGAATTATCCAAGGCTCGTTTTGAATTTAGATGGGAAGATCAATTTAATTTGGCTCTTGATCCTGAAATGGCTAGGGATTTTCATGATGAAACCTTGCCTGCTGATGGTGCTAAAAAAGCGCATTTTTGTTCTATGTGTGGGCCAAAATTTTGCTCTATGAAAATTTCTCAAGATGTTAGGGATTTTGCTAATAATGAGGATGAGATGCAAAAAATGAGTAAAAAATTTAAAGAATCTGGCAGTGAAATTTATGTTAATAAAAGTTAAGGATATGTAATGAGTTTTTCCCAGAAATTCAAAATATTAATATCATCATTATTATTGCTAATAATATCAGCCTGCGGGGAGGGCTGCATTCATCCTGAGGATTTTGGTGGTTATGATACTCAAATTGTTAATGTTTCTGCTGCTGGCAGTTTTTCTGAATCATGTCGTTGGGATCCTGAGAAATTATCTGATGCAGATATAAGTAATAGCTCTAATTATGGTGATGGTATTAATGACATTTTATCGTCAAGTGGACTATCACTTTTGGTATCTTTAGGATGTGCTTATGTTGATGGTGAGAACACGCAAAGATATAATGAGTCTGGATTTGATGAAAATAATAGAGCTACATGCTTATTAGAGGTAGAAAATCTTTGCAAAAATAGATCATTAATTGCAGCTCCTAGTGATAATAATCCATGGGAATTTACTCAAACTGAAAATCAAGATCCTGTTGCAGGTATTAAGTTAAGTCGTAATAGTAAAATTTTTATTAAAGCTCAGGGAGACATAGCTTTTGCACCCAATGAGGATCCTATTATAGCTTTTTATGGTGGTGATTATAATTATCTATCTTCTATTGGTCATTCTTATAATTTTGCTTCGGGTAATTTAACTAATCATGATTTTTCTGTTGAGTCAGGCTCCGTTTCTCCAATTACAATTAGTGGCGCAATTGAAGGCAGTGCTGGTACCCCAATAAATTCTGCATCAGATTGGTCGATGGAGGCTCATAATGGCTTATCAAGACTTTATTCTTATATTAAGGAATACCCATCTGGTTATGACTTAAATGATTATCCTATTGAGCCTGATCCAAGATTATGGAATTGCCTTAATGCTGGCACAGATGGTAAAACTTTTACTCCTAATATCTTGCTTGGTGAAGGAGAAAAAACCAATTGTTACGCTGAAAATTATGCTCAGGAAGGTTATTATCCTGATCTTAATCGTAGAATTATTAATAATGATGTAATTATTGACGAATCTGGTCAGTCTTTAATTTCTGAAATCACAACAAATGGTACTAATATTCATATTGAAAAATATAACACTGAATATGATATTATCAATCCTCAAAATTTAGGAAAATATGGTGGAGCTATATTAAGTAATTCACCAGCAGATCAAGAAATCATAAACCCTGTAACAGAAAATGGCCTAACTTATACCGCAGATCCAGAAAAATACCGATTAATAGAATATAATTCATCTAGGTGCCAATATGTTATAGAAAATAGTGATAATGAGGCCATTGATGTTAACAATATTGATACTGAAAAATTAATATTGCCACCCAATTACAGTGCAACATTTTTAAATCAAGATAGTGAAACTTGTGCAGCTAGTGATGTTAACTCCAAATATATAAAGACCGTTACTTTTGAAAAATCTGGCTATGTAAGATTTTTCAATACCATAAATGCTTGTAATATAGATATAGCTGTTATTAATCAAAAATTAAATGGAGAAATTATATATGAAGCATATGGCGATAATATAAAAAGTATTAATATTACTGCAAAACCATCAGAAGATGGTTCTATAAGATCATTCTTACATGCTACAACTCCAGACTTATCAAATTTAACTTATGTAAGGGAAGGTCAAATATTGACATTCTTACCAGAAAGTTGGAAATGGATTGATAGTAATGGATGTGATATTAATACATTAATGCATATTGAGCATAGACCTGCTATTATATGCGATGAGGTCGATATTAAAAATGATGGTAGCAATAGGGCTGTTAATATGAATTGCGCTCATATAATAAGATGTCCAGAAGATAATCCAGATTGTAGCAATGATGATCTTGTTAGATCTTGCACAGAAGATGGTGATGTTCAACCGATGATTCCCGATCCTCAAGATGAAAGTGCATTAAGAATTAATCAATGTTTTGATGTTGCCAATTATAAGGGTAGATTGTCAGAGATTGACTTAGATGATAACAATGAAGGGGTTAGTATGATTTCGTTTTTTGATGGTCAAAAGGGTAATTTTACCACAACTTATAATCCTAGTAACATCAATAATCATTTATCTTTTACTAATATAAAATCTGCAAATGGAAGATATAATTTATCTAGTAATGACGCGGTTCAATTTGGTAAAACGGGTAATTTAAAATTTTTATTTTTAAATGATATCAATCATCTGGAATTAAGGCTTGGTAATAATGCTAATAATTATATAGCCAGTGTAGATGATGATTCAATTGGAGAGTATAATGGTAGTAATGGATTTTCAATTAAATTGGGGTTAAATCAATCCTACTCAAATGGTCAAAATTTACAGGCTGTTATATGTAGTGCAGATAATCGACCTTCCCGATGTAATGAATCTATTGCATCGGGTGATATGGGTGAAAAAATAATAATTCAAGATGAAGTTAATAATTATGCCTTTACTAACTCTGGTATTATGAAAGATATTTCTGCAAGTCCAGCTAGAGACTATTATATGCATTCAGGGTTTGGTAGAAATATCGATGATGATGAAAAACTCCTTTTAGCTTTTAATATATATAACCCAAATCTAGACCAATCTAGTGTTAATGATTGCATGATAGGTGGTGGAGAAGATTGCAATGTTACAAGTGGTTGTGGAACAGAGGGGGAGCAACCTTGCTGCAATGGAAAAAAAGTTGATAATCCGCATTATCAAGAAAGATACTGCCCTGTTGGATCGTATCGTCAAATGGTAGGTGGTGAATTGAAGTGTTGCGGTGTATCTAGCGTTGAATCTGACGATTCAGAACAGGCTACTACTTGTGAAGGAGGGGGTGAAGACATGATAGCGTCTAGTTCTGAGGCTATCTGCAGCAATTTTTCTCCTAATTGCTATGATGGTAAAATTTGTGCTGGGCCAAATTTTGGAAGTCATGGATCTTACAAAGTTATCGTTAGGATAGAAAATCCAGATGGTCCAGATAGTTTGAGTATTATAGCTAATATTATATATCCTATTTTAAATTTTTTAGATGGCGAAGATGGTAGTGGTAGTGGCGGTTTTATTGAGAGATCTTATAAAAATATAGTCCAAAATAATGTTTTTGTTAATATGGTTCAGCTATTTGCTGTATTATTTTTAACATTTTATGCCATTTCTTATTTTATGGGATTATCTGAGATGAACCAAAGTGAAATATTAAAAATGGTTCTTAAAATTGGAATTATTTATCTTCTAATAAGTCCAAATAGCTGGTATTGGTATAAAATATTCTTTGTTGATACTTTTAAAAATGGCGTAAATTACATAATATTTTTAATGTCGGTTACTTTCGATAGGGATCCTGAGATATTAAGCGCTATTAATAATTATGATTTTAGCAACAAAACATTATTATTTAAATCAAGCGACAGAATTTTCAGATTGCTATTTGACGATGTAATGCATAAAAAAATATTAGGATTAATTTTTAACAATCTATTTGGTATAATTTATGTTTTAGTGATTTATTATGCGATCCTGATTTATCTTAGAGCTTTCTTTACCTCTATATCATTTTTTCTCATTGCCTATACTCAAATGTCTATCATGTTAATTTTTGGACCAATCTTTATTTTATTCATCTTTTTTTCTAGAACAGAAAGATTATTTAAAAACTGGTATGAAAATTTAATATCCTTTTCTTTGCAGATGATATTTTTATCATTATTTTTAAGCTTCTTTAATAGTATAATTTACGAATTAATAAAGATGAATTTTAATTATATGGTATGTTGGGGTACTGTATGGTCAATTCCTATAATTGATATAGGAAGTATATTCGAATTTTGGTCTTTACCGAGTACTGGTATGGGTCTCAATCCTAATAATTCTATTGTTAGTGATGCTCCAAAATTACTATCAATTATTTTATTATATTTTGTATGTAAGGCAATGCTTGATTTTATTGATTATGGGTCTGCATTAAGTGCTAAAATAGCTGGTAATTTACGAATTGGAGGGCAGGCTATGGAATTAGGAGGTGCACCTATTGAATCTATTAAGATTACAGCAGGTCAAGCCAAGAGTTATTTGATGAAAAAAACTGGAGCTGGAGAATATTTAGCTGAGAGAAAGGATATGTTCCTTGATAAGCATTTTGATTCTGGTAAAATAGCTGATAAAAGGCATAATTTACAAAAAAGAGACAATGCTAAAGTTAGAAAAAAAGAATTATCTATTAGGTCCGCTGGCGATATGGCAGATAGGCAATATTTAAAAGATCATAATATAAAGGACACAAGAACATTAACTAAAGAACAGAAATTATCAATGCAAAATAGACGGGATAAAGCCATGTCTCAAAAAGCTGAAGATATGGGTATTGATCTTGATACGAAAGATGGGCAAGAAGAGTTTAAGTCGCTAAAAGAGGCGCGAGGTAATAAAATGACTGATAGAGAAAAAAACAGTCTTACTCATTTAGCCACTTCTAAATTAAAAGAAAAATATAGCAAATTATCTACTTATGATGCCGAAAGGACTATTCCGGTTGCTAATGCTAGATCTGCAGAACAATCAAAATATTATAATAGGCAGGAAAATGATTCTGATAAGGGTGATAAATCAAAAGCGGGAGCTGATATTGGTTTAGGATCAGGAGGTAAGCCGGCAGCAGAAGGTGGTATTGGTTTAGGATCAGGAGGTAAGTCGGCAGCAGAAGGTGGTATTGGTTTGGGAGGTGAGGCCGATAAGGCGCCTCCAGAATCTGGGGATAAAGACGTAGCAAAAGGTCCAGCACTTGATGCAGACAAAGATTCAGCATCTGCGAGCGTGAGTGAAGATTCAGCACTTCCATCGGAATCTGCAATTGTGAGCAAAGATTCAACACCTCCATTAGAATCTACGAGCGCGAGCAAAGATTCGACACCCAAATCAGAACCTTCACCACCTCCACCAGAACCTGCGGATGGTGGTGGTAAGCCGAAAGAGAAAGGTAAGGGTGTGAGTCCTTTGGAATAAGGTGAAGAATGATAATTTCTAATTTGATAACAATTTAATTTATGACTAAAATTTCTAATATTCGTAATTTTTCAATCATTGCTCATATTGATCATGGCAAATCAACCCTTTCTGACCGTTTGATTCAGGATTGTGGTGCGGTGGAAGATCGTGATATTACCGAGCAAATGCTAGATTCAATGGATATTGAGAAGGAAAGAGGTATTACCATTAAATCTCAAACAGTTCGCCTTAAATATTGCGCTGATGATGGGCAGGATTATATTTTAAACCTTATGGATACTCCGGGTCATGTTGATTTTTCTTATGAGGTAAGCCGCTCTTTATCTGCCTGTGAAGGTTCAATTTTAGTCGTTGATGCTAGTCAGGGAGTGGAAGCTCAAACTTTGGCTAATGCTTATAAATCAATAGAAGAAGATCATGAAATTATCCCTGTTTTAAACAAGGTTGATTTACCGGCTGCAGATTCTGAGCGTGTTAAGGAGCAAATTGAAGAGGTAATTGGTATTGATGCAAGCGAGGCCATTGCTGTTTCGGCCAAAACTGGTCTTGGTATTAAGGATGTTTTAGAAGCGATTGTCAAAAAACTACCAGCGCCAAAAGAGCCAAAAAGCAATAAATTACAAGCATTGCTTGTTGATAGTTGGTATGATCCCTATCTTGGTGTGATTATTTTGGTTAGAATCATATCTGGCTCGGTTAAAAAAGGCCAAAAGATTACCATGGTGCAAACAAAATCAGATTATTTAATTGATGATGTTGGTTATTTTTTACCACAAAAACAAAATGCCCAGCAATTAGAAGCAGGGGAAATTGGCTTTATTAATGCCCAAATTAAAAAATTATCTGATTGTAAGGTTGGTGATACTATTATTCTTTCTGGTGATGAAGAAACTAAACCATTAGAGGGTTTTAAACAAAATCAACCTGTAGTTTTTTGTGGAATTTACCCAATTGATGCTTCTGATTATGATAAATTTCGTGACTCATTGGAAAAATTACATTTAAATGATGCTAGTTTTGAGTTTGAAGCCGAAAGTTCAACTGCTTTGGGCCTTGGTTTTCGTTGTGGTTTTTTAGGTTTATTACATTTAGAAATTATCCAAGAAAGGCTAGATCGTGAATTTGGTTTGGATTTAATAACTACAGCTCCATCGGTAATTTATAAAATTTACAATAATAAATCAAAAAATTTACCAAAGGAAGAAAGGCAAGACACTTTGCTAATTCATAGCCCATCACAAATGCCAGATCCAGTGCAAATTGATTTTATGGAAGAGCCTTGGATTAGAGCTACAATTATGACTCCAGATGAATATCTTGGAGATATTTTAGAACTTTGTACCAATAAAAGAGGCATACAAGAAGAGCTAACCTATGTTGGTACTCGCGCTATGCTTACTTATAAATTACCACTTAATGAAATTGTCTATGATTTTTATGATAAATTAAAATCCTATTCCAAAGGCTATGCTAGTTTTGATTTTGAAGAATGTGGCTATAAGGAAAGTCAGCTCGTAAAATTAACAATTTTAGTTAATAGTGAGCCAGTTGATGCTTTATCAATTATTGTCCATAAATCAAAAGCCGATTTTAGGGGTAGAGCACTTTGTGCTAAATTAAAAGAATTAATTCCTAAGCAGATGTTTACAGTTGCCATTCAGGCTGCTATTGGTGGTAAAATTATTGCCAGAGAAACTGTCTCAGCCATGAGGAAGGATGTAACGGCTAAATGTTATGGGGGTGATGTTTCAAGAAAAAGAAAATTACTAGAAAAGCAAAAAAAGGGGAAGAAAAAAATGCGTGAAATTGGTAATATTTCTATTCCAAATAATGCTTTTATTTCAGCCTTAAAAATTGATGATTAGAT
>JAOFKK010000004.1 GCA_028040005.1 Rickettsiales bacterium | reverse complement strand
ACAAATAAAAGATATAATTTACCTTTTTATAAGGTTGGTAGATTAGTTAAGTATAAAATATCTGATCTAGAAAAATTTATCAATTTTAACAAGCAAAATGATGAATTATAATCTTGATCACTTTTTCACCTTCAACAATTACCCATTACCAGAAAATATTATCCAAGATGGCAAAATTCATCGTTTTGGTAAAGATAAGAAATATTGGTATATTATTTTTGAAAATTGGATCTTAATTGCTGACTGGTCAGAGCAATTGCCAAGAATTAACAATGCAATTGATAATAATAAATATAGTTTATTAACTGATAAACAAAAAGAAGATTTAAAACAAAAAATTAAATCCACAAGTGATACACAAGAGAAAGAAAAGGAAATTGCCCAAAATAAAGCAAAAGATACAGCCTTAAAAATTTGGAATAATTTATCAAACAATGGAGAATCTAAATATCTTAACAATAAGGATTTAAAAGCAATAGATGGCATTAAATTTGGCAAATATAATGGTAAAAATCAAATTATAACCGCTTTAATTGATAATAATGATCAAATAAATTCACTACAATTTATTTATGATAATGGAAATAAAATTTTCTTAAAAAATGGTAATATTTCTGGTTGTTATAGTGAGTTTGGCAATAAAGATTCTAATTTAATTTATATTTGTGAAGGGCTAGCAACAGGATTGTCAATTTTATTAGCAAAGCCAGATCATTTAATAATTATTGCTTATAATTGCCAAAATTTAGAAAAAGTTGCCAATAATATTATCAAAAAATATCTAAATAAAGAAATTATCATTACTGGCGATAACGATCATGCAAAAGAAAATAATGCAGGCAAAAAATACACAATCAAAACAGCAGAAAAATTTAATTTAAAATATATTTTACCAAATTTTGATGATTATGATAAATCTGATAATCTATCTGATTTTGGTGATTTAAGAAGATTAGCAGGATTACAGGAGGTAAAAAGGCAATTAGATGAGAATGTAATTGATAATAATCAAATAATAGAAATTAAAAATAACAATTTAAAACCAGTAGAAAAATTTGATATAGAAAAATTATTACCAGAAAATTTACAAGAATTTGTCAGAGATTCATCTTATAGATTAGCAGTTCCACCAGATTTTATTGCAATATCTTTAATTGCTGGATTTTCATCATTAATTGCAAGTAAAGTTGCCATCAAGCCAAAGAAAAATGATGATTGGATTGTTTATGCTAATTTATGGGGTGGAGTTATTAACAATCCCAGTAGAAGAAAAAGCCCAGCAATGAAAGAGGCTTTATTTTTCTTTTCTAAGCTAGAGCAAGAAGCGGATGAAGTTTATAATGAAAATATAGAATCTTATCAAAAATTATTAAATATTTATGAAATTCAAAAAAAATCACTAGAAAAAGAATTAGAAAAAAGATTTGCTAAAAATGATGATAATCATCAAGAAACCGAACAAAGATTAAATAATTTAGAAGAGCCAAAAAAAGTTAATCTTGAAAGATTTAGAATAAATGAAGCAACCACCCAAAAAATTACTGAAATTTTAAGAGATAACCAAAATAAATGCTTATTGCTTGAAAGGGATGAATTGGCAGGATTTTTATCTAATCTTGATAAAAAAGATAAAGAATCAGATAGAAATTATTTTCTAGAAATTTGGAATGGTAATCAATCAATAAAAAGTGATACTATTGGCAGAGGATCAATTTCAGCCAATAACACAGCTATTTCAATAATTGGCAACACAACACCAGATGCAATGAAAAAATATCTAGAAAGGGCTATAAATAGTTTTAATGATGGTCTATTGCAAAGATTCCAATTATTGATTTATCCAGATGAAATTCAAAATAAATATATTGATCAGAAACCAAATGAAGAGGCAAAAGAGGAAATCATTAAGATTGTTAATTTTTTAAATGAGAATGATTTTTTAGATATTGCAACTGGTCAAATTGAAAAATATGGTAAAAATTATCCTTATTTTTCTTTTGATGGTAACACACAAGAAATATTTAAAAATTGGCATTTAGAAAATGATCAAGAATCCGATAAATATATTAAAAAAGGTAAATCTTTAATTGCTCAACATTTATCAAAATATAATAAATTACTACCCTCAATCTGCTTAATCTTTCATTTATCTAAAATGGATAAAAATCAAAAATATATCAATCAAGAAACCATCATAAAAGCAATTAATTTTTGTAATTATTTAAAATCTCATGCAATTAGAATTTACAGTCTTTTTGATGATGATAATCATAATGATGAAGCCCTATTATTAATTGACAAAATAAAAGAAAAAATCAAAAAAGATCAAAAAAACAATAAAGAATCAAAATTATTAGAAGAATTTACCAAAAGAGATTTAAAAAGATTTTTTAATTATCTTAATAAAAAGCCAATAGATCAAATTTTAAATATTCTGATTGATCATAATTATCTATTAGAAAGAGAGGTAAAAGGGGATCAAGGGCAAAAACCAACTATCTATTATAAATTAAACAAAGAATTAATAAATAAATAAAAATGACTTTTAACAAATATCTGACTTTCTTGCTAATCTTGACAATCTCAAGGACTACAAGCCTAAAAAAAGATAAATCAATTTGCCAATGTTTGACAATGTTAATTTTACAATGGCAGATAATGTCAAAAACAAATAAAAAGATAAAAGCAAGGAAAATATAACAATGTCAAGAATGGCAAGAAAAACAAATAATATTAATAATTACAAATTTAAACAAAATGACTAACAAAAATAAAACAATCACCAATCCAAATAACCACCAAACAAAAGTAAAATTCACACAAGGAGAAAACGGACACAGCTTTACATTAGAAAATGCCAATAACGAGGTAAGAAAAGCATATTATCAAGCCTTTGGATCTGATGATTCTGATATTGCTTATGGATTAGCAACCACCCTTACAAATATTGCCCATTTTCATGGAGAAAAATATTTATCACCAGAAGAAATGAATAGTGCTTTTACTTTTTTACAAAAAATGAACCCACAAGATCCAATAGAATCAATGCTTTTAATTCAGATGTATGGTAATCATTTTTTATCAACAAAATGCCTATATAGAGCAAATTTATCAAATCAAACCTTTCAAGGAGCAACTGAAAATATCAATCGAGCAACCAAATTATCCAGAACCTTTATGGCACAGATGGAAGCATTAAAAAAATATAGAAATAAAGATGGTCAAAAAATAAAAGTAGAGCATGTTAATGTTAACAAGGGAGGTAAAGCAGTAATCAATTCAACCATCAATCAACAAAATAATAATAAAAATGCTAAAAATTAAGGGGGTGGTAAAAAAATAAAAAATCTTGATATCACCCCATGCACACAAAACGGATAAGGCTGTAATCAACTTAACTAAAAAACTATGAAGTCCGAATGGACACAAGATTTAAATAAATTTCCTTATCCGCAACATAGACAATAATAAATATATTTTAAAAATCAATTAAAGAAAAATGAGATTTAATATCAATAATGCCAAAAAATGCGGAGCAAAAACCAGATCAGGAAAGCCCTGTAAAGCCCCAGCAATGAAAAATGGCAAATGCAGGCTTCATGGTGGCAAATCAACAGGAGCAAGAACAAAAGAAGGGATTGAAAAGATAAAAAAAGCCAATTTAAAAAGTGGATTTTACACAAAAGAGGCAATAAAGGAAAGGAAATTATTAAGCGATATTTGGAGAGAGGAGAGAAGATTTTTAGAAGAAATAATTTAAAAATAGAAATTGCTATTTTTACAAATAAAAAATAATCTTTAAATTATTATAAATTCCGATCAATTTTAAAATGAATATTAACCATAAAAATAAAATATTAGCAGTCTTAAAAAATGATAATCGCTTATGGAATCAAGATAAAACAGAATTAAATCAAACTCTTCTTTTAGATTTAATAGAAAAGATTGATGAAAAAATCATTGACTTACTCCTTCAAGAAAAAGATTTGAGAGAAAAGTTTTTTGTGAAAATCAAAGATGTTTTCGTTTTCAAGACAAACGATTTTCGTTTTTTCATGGAAGAAAACAAGATTTATAATTCTTATACGGATTATAAAAACAGAATTGGTTTAACCGATGGTAAAAAATTCTTAAAAGATACAAATGATGTAGTTTTAGATTTTCCATATAAAGATTGTGTTTTGGAAGGTGGGCAAAGCACGGAGGAAGGAGAGGATGTTTATTTTGAATGGCAAGAAGCAACCTATAAAGATAAATTAGATGAAAATGGCAATAAAATCAAAGATGGTAACAAAAATATAAAAATTCTTGATAAAGAGGGGTATTATCAACACAAAACTGCCAAAAGAAAAGAAATATTTTTTAATCAAACATTGGCAAAAGACGAGATAGACAGGCTATATGATCCAAAAGCACTTATAAATTGGAAAAGATTTTCTAAAGATGGTGAAGAAGAGGTAAAAGAAATAAAAAGAGATGAAGAAGGGACTATAAAAGATAATCTTTTAATAAAAGGTAATAATCTTATTGCTATGCACACAATAAAAAAACAATTTGCTGGCAAAGTAAAATTAATTTATATTGATCCACCTTATAATACTGGTAATGATGGATTTAAATATAATGATAGTTTTAATCATTCTAGCTGGTTAACTTTTATGAAAAATAGGCTAGAAATTGCAAGGGAATTGCTAAGAGATGATGGAGTTATTTTTGTGCAATGCGATGATCATGAGCAGGCTTATTTGAAGGTTTTAATGGATGAGATATTTAAAAAAAGTTTTTTAAATACAATTTCTGTAAAATCAAAGGTTTCATCAGGTGCAAGTGGTGGTGGAGAAGATAAGCGTATTAAAAAAAATATAGAATATTTACATTGTTATTATAAAAATACATTTGTCATTTTTAATGATGTTTTTAAAGAAACAGAAATTGAGGCATATATTAATATAATGAAACATAATAAAAAAAGCTTCAAATATACACAAATATTAATATCTAAGGGAAAAAAAGAATATTTTAAGACGATAAAAGATGGTTCCGGGGAAGATATTAAAATCTATAAACATGAAGAAGTTATTACAAAAACAGTATCTCAAATCCAAAAAGAAGAAAATTTGTCTATAAAACAAGTTTATAAGAACTATTTTAGTAAAATATTTACAACTACAAATCCTCAAAGCTCAATAAGACAGAGGGTATGGGATGTCGTTGGTAGTGACGATAACTTTTATAGTATTGAATACAAACCTAAATCTGGAAAAAATAAGGGAAATATAACCACTCAATATTATACTGGAAAACAATCAGTTCTTTTAATTTGGCTTAGTGATACTGCATTCATTGACCCAAAAGGCAATGTTGTTAAAAAAGAAAAATACGGAACATTTTGGGATGGCATAGATTATATTAATATAAATAAAGAAGGGAAAGTAAATTTTTCATCAGGAAAAAAGCCAGAACAATTATTACAAAGAATAATTGAAATAAGCAGTGAAAAAGGAGATATTGTCCTAGATTATCATTTAGGAAGTGGCACAACTTGTGCAGTAGCTCATAAAATGGGCAGACAATATATTGGTATTGAGCAAATGGATTATGTAGAGACTATCGCTTGTGAGAGAATAAAAAAAGTAATAGACGGCGAACAAGGAGGCATTTCAAAATCAGTAAACTGGCAAGGTGGTGGGGACTTCATCTATTTTGAACTTGCCAAATGGAACGAAACTGCAAAAGAAAAAATCCTTGCTTGCGAGAGTTTAAAAGAGCTTATCAAGTTTTTTGATGAAATGTATGAAAGATATTTCCTCAACTACAACCTCAAAATCAAAGAGTTTAGAGAAAAAGTAATTAAAGAAGAAGAATTTAAAAATCTTACTTTGGAAGAGCAAAAGAAAATGTTTATTGTGATGCTTGATAATAATCAGATGTATGTCAATAAAACCGAAATGGTAGATTCAAAATATGACATAGATGAAAAAAGCCAAAATCTAACAGAATTATTTTATAAAAAATAATATGGCAAAAGACAAAAAATTTGAAGAATTACCAGTTATTAATGTAGATGCTAAATTAAGAGAATATAGAATAGGTTATGATAAACTAGATATTCCTAGCTATATTTCTAATAATTTGAAATATAGTTTTTTTGATTGGCAAAAAAAAGCATTTGAGAATTTACTTGCTTGTGAAGCAGTAAAAGAAAGAGAAAATGCAAATAAACCTACTCACCTGATGTTTAATATGGCAACAGGAACAGGAAAAACTCTTTTAATGGCAAGTGCTATTTTGTATTATTATAATAAGGGATATAGGCATTTTCTTTTCTTTGTAAATCAAAACAATATTGTTGATAAAACAGAGAATAATTTTATAGATAATACTCACACAAAATATCTTTTCAAAGAGAAAATTATTATTGATGACAAAACTGTAAATATAAAAAAAATTGATGTTTTTAGTGATGATCCACAAGGTATAGAAATTAAATTTACCTCTATTCAAAAACTCTATAATGATATTCATTTAGAAAGAGAAAATCAAACCGCTTTAGATGATTTACATAGGCTAAATATTGTTATGCTTGCTGATGAAGCCCATCATTTAAATACAGAAACAAAAAAAAAGAAAGGCGAGCAAGAGGAGCTTGATTTGCAAGTTGAACTTAAAAATAATGCCAGTGAAGCAGAAATTGAAAAAAGAGGCTGGGAGCATACAATAATAGATCTTATTTTAAATAAAAACTATAAAAAATCAGAAAATAAAAATATTCTTTTAGAATTTACTGCAACCATTCCAACAGAAGCACCTATTGTTAAAAAATATGAAGATAAAATTATTTATAAATTTGGGTTAAAAGAATTTTTGCAAGCAGGATATACCAAAGAGATAAATCTTATTTCTTCAACCCTAGATAAAAAAGAAAGAGTTTTACAAGCATTACTTTTTGGGTGGTATAGGCATAAAATTGCTCTTAAAAATAATATTGCTAATTTTAAGCCAGTTGTACTTTTTAGAAGCAAAACAATTGACGATTCAAAAACAGATTATGAAGAGTTTTTGAATTGGATTGATAATATTTCCAGTAGTGATTTTGATTTTCTTAAAAATATATCAAATAAAATTACACAAAGCAAAAATATTCATCAGCAAGGAAGATCAAGAACTGAAAGTCTTTTAGAATTTATTAAAACAGAAAATATAAATTTTAGTGAAATTGCAAATTGGATAAAACAAAACTATCAAGAAAAAAACATAATTATCACTAATTCAAAAGACAAATCAGCAAAAGGTAAAAAGGGTGGGGAAAAAACCACAGATCAGCAAGATAAATTAATTAATAGTTTAGAAGATAAAAATAATCATATCAGAGCTATTTTTACAGTTGATAGATTGACTGAAGGTTGGGATGTTTTAAATCTTTTTGATATTGTAAGATTATATCAAGGACAAAATACAGGAGGAAAAACAGAAAAAACTCCAGAATCTACCACCAAAGAAAAGCAACTTATTGGCAGAGGGGTTAGATATTTTCCTTTTGCTTTTAATGATAAAATCAAAAATAAAAGAAAATTTGATAATGACTTGAAGCATGAATTAAGAATATTAGAAGAGTTATATTATTACACCTATGACGAAGAATCGAGATATATTTCACATCTCAAAGAAGAATTAAGAAAAGAGGGATATTTTAAAGACAATAAAATCACTAAAGATTTTGCGCTAAAAAAAGAATTTCAAGAAAGCGATTTTTATAAAAATGTAAAAATTTGGTATAATAAACCAGTTGATAATCCTAATAGAAAAAAGAAAACTTTAGAAGATGTTAAAAAGGATTTTTTTGTGCCATATAGAATTAAGAATTTGGAATTTACCGAGCAAGGAGTTGATTTTGAAAAACAAGAAGACTTGCAGAGATTAAATTTACAAGAAAAAGGATTAAAAACAATTCCAATAAAATTTAAACATATTGAAAAACATATTATTCAAAAAGCTATAAATATTAAAGCAAAACAAGAAAATTCACTATTTCAATTTGAAACACTAAAAGAAGAGTTAGATATTGAAACTATTGATCAGTTAAGAACAGATAAACTTGCTGATTTTGATGTAAACATAATTGCTAGTAAAGATATAGAATATAATGACATTGATAATTCTGACAAGCTGGATTTAGTAATTAAGTTTTTAGATAATATCTTTGCCGAATTAAAAGAAAATATTGCTCCAAAAGTTGGTGGGGAATTTATTGCAGGAAATTTTAAAAAATTTTTTTCAGAGCCGAAAACAAAAACAATTGAAGAAGATGCAGATTCTCAAAGAGTTGCAAGAGATTTAGAAGTAGAAAAATGGTATGTTTTAGATTCATTTCATGGAACAAGTGAAGAAAGGGGGCTTATTAAATTTATCCAAGAAACAATTGGAAATTTAGAGAAGAAATATAAAGAGATATATCTTTTAAGAAATGAAGAAGTTTATAAAATATATGATTTTGAAAAAGGAAGGGGATTTCAACCAGACTTTATATTATTTTTAAAAACAAATGATAAAAAAGAAGTTGGATTTGTAAAAACAGAAATTTACTATCAAATTTTTATTGAGCCAAAAGGAAGTCAATATCTTGGCAATGATGGAACTTTTAAAACTGGAAAAGAAGGTTGGAAAGAAGAATTTTTAGATCAGATTACTGAAAAATATGGATCTGATAAAGTTATAAAATCTGAAAACCCAAATTATAGATTAATTGGATTGCCATTTTTCAATGAAGAAAATTCATCATCTTTTAAGAAAGAGTTTAAAGAAGAATTAGTTTTAAGAAAATAATTCTGGGGGCAGTTTTGGGGGCATAAATTAACTACATATTATTATAAAGCTAATTATATAAGGGATAAATTGCTATAATATGGACAACACCTTGCCAATTTTAAAGAAATTGAGCTCTTACAAATTATAAATCCTTGCTTTTAAATTTACTTAATATCACCAAACATATTAACCACCTCTTTAAAAGAATTTAATTTATCAATATCTTGATCTTTGATAGAAAGGATTTTTTCAATCAATTCCTTCTTATTTTTATTTAAATTACTATCATCAAGCACAGAGCCTAAAAATAGATAAAAATCTATTTCCAAATAATCAATAATTTTGAACAAGGTTGACATTTTAATGTCATTTAAGCTGGAATTTTCTAAATATGAAATTGTTGCTGGTGAAAGACCAGTATCAAGAGATATTTTTTCTATTGTAACCTTCTTTTCCTTTCTAATCTTTTTTAATGCAGAGCCGATTTTTACCAAATAATTTTCCATCAATGAATTTTATGAATTAAATAAAAACATGCAATATATTAGATTATTACTTGAATTATTATTTATTCCATCTAATCTATTAGAGATTATTTAATTATTATTCTAATTAGTTAGATAATTATGTGAATTAATCTTAATAACAGCAATAAAATTACTATGTTAAACAAAATTGACAATAAAGAAAATAACCATCAATTAAAATCTCTTGCTGGCTCAATTGCCCATGAATCCCGCAATTCTCTTGGAGCTATTAAGCAAATATGTGAATTAATGCAGAATAATATTGATGAACTTAATGAGTTTTTTAATTTAATTTCCACAACTGCTAATCGTGGCATGCAAATTAATGATATTATTTTAAAAAATATTTCTGATGGTAAGATTGATGATAGTAATTTTACTCTTCTTTCTATTGCAACTATTGTTAAATTTGCTATTAATGAATTTGCTTTTGAAGATAAGGATCAAAAAAATCTCATAAATCTTGATTTATCTGATAATTTTGAATTTTTTGGCTCTGAAACATTGATGATTTATGTTTTATTTAATTTACTCAAAAATGCTTTGCATTATAAGGTTAAAATTAATATTTGGTTAGATTCTAAAAATAAACAACTACATTTTAAAGATGAAGGGCAAGGAATTGATTCTGATAAATTGGAGTCAATTTTTGATTCCTTTACCACTTCTGGAAAATCTTCTGGAACTGGCTTGGGGCTTCCATTTTGTAAAAGAGTGATGCAAGCTTTTGGTGGTGATATTATTTGCCAGTCAGAAAGTGGAGAAGGTGCAGAATTTATTTTAAAATTTTAATTATTTCATACCTCCAATTTCAATCATTTTATCAACTGCTTTATTTACTGATTCCCTTACTGGATCATTACTAAGTCTAGCATAAATTTGGGTGGTTTTGACTGATTTTTGATTTAGGGATTTGCCAATAACAGGAAGGCTGGCACCATTAATTGCTTGCCAGCTTCCCAGACTCCTTCTTAAATCGTGGATTCTGATATCATTAATGCCCGATCTTTCTTTTATTCTTCTCCAAGCTGATTTTGGCTCTTCTAAATGACCGCTTTTACTAGTTTTTGATGGAAAAACCCAATTTTTTTTATAATCCTCTAATTCTAATTTTTTATTGATAACTTTTCTATTTTTTAAAATTTCAATTACTTGATCAGATAAAGGAAAATCTTGAGGTTCACCATTTTTTGAATCTGGAATATAAAGAATTTTTTGATCAAAATCAATATCTTGCCACTTGATGGCTAAAATATTTGATTTTCTAATGCCAGTAAAAATTGCAATATAAAAGAAATCTTTAAATAAATCATTTTCTTCTTTTTCTAGAGCTTCAAAGAATTTTGGCAATTCATCAGATTTTAAAAACCTAGATCTTGATTTTTCCTTAAATTTTTTAATATTATTGGCAGGATTTTTACCTTGAAATCCCCATTCAATAGCCTTATTAAAAACAACTGAAATAATTGCTAATAATTTATTAGCAACAAATATGCCATTTTTATTACTCACTTCACTTTTTAAGTTTTCTATGTCTGATCTGGTAATATTAGAAATTTTAACACTCTCAAACCCCTTTAAATGCCTTTTATAATAATCTTCATCTTCTTGCCAAGATTTTTTATGTGGCTTTGAATGAAGATTCATATATTGAAGCCATAATTTACCAAAAGTTATTTCTTGTTTTAATTTTTCTCTCTCTTTTTGTGGATTACCGCCATCTGCAATTTGCCCTTTTAGTGATAAAGATTTTTTTCTGGCATTCTCAATTGATAAATCAGGATAATGCCCAATTAAAACCCTACTATCCTTACCATCAATCATCTTACGAAGATAAAAGCTAATTTTACCAGTATGAGTTTTGCAAAGTACCAATCCCTTTTCTTTACTATCTCTTTTATAGATTCTTTTCTTTTTATCAGGAGTTGGAATTTTAGCTAAAGATTGTTTGGTAAAATTAATTTCACTACTCATTTTATTTATTTTTTATTTGGTGCCGAATTGGTGCCGAATATTATATCAAATTTAGGTAAAAAATATAAATATTGATAAATAATAAAATAGCAATAAAGTCTTAATTTGTAAAGGAAAATAAACTATTATAAAATTTAATAAAATATATAACCACCTAATTGGTAATGAAGAGGTCGGGGGTTCAAGTCCCCCTAACAGCACCAGTATTTATAAGGGTTTATAGCTTTATTAAATTTTCATTATTTCTATCAGGGATACTTTTTACACCAAAAAACACCAGTTATTTTTAATAAAACTTTACAAATTTTAATCAAATGTAAGGTGGTGGTGTGTTGTGAAAGGAAGTAGATTGATTGGCTGTTTTATGTTGCTACAGGAGGTAACTTGATTGGTTTTTTTATGTTGCAATATCCCGCACCCCACCAAAAAGCAATAAATTACTTTTTGAGACAAAAAAGCGCCTTGATTGCTTTTTACCCCTATGCCACAAAATATTGTCTCACGACAATATTTGGTTTCAAGGGGAGTTTTGGAGTGGATCTGTGAGAAACTCCCCTTGAAATAAAATATTATTAGAAATAATATTTTATGGACATAGGGGAGCCAAAATTGCGTAGCAATTATGGTGGGGTATGGGATTCTTTAACATATAAAATGCCAATCAAGTTTCCTCCTGTCACAATTCACGCCATTACCTTAAGTCAACCTCCTATTACAACAAATACAAATTTAAGATATCCATTTTTACAAAAAACTATTGTAACTTCTGCAAATAGTGCTTAAATTTACCAGAATAACAATAAATCCACAAATAATGACCATAACTACCACAAAAAGGCAATATAAAGCCAAAAATCTTACCTTTGCCAAAAAAATGCGCAAAGATCTAACCAAGGAGGAGTTAATAATTTAAAATCTCTAACTTCTTTAATTTGCGGTATAAAGTTAATTTTTACTATTTAAAACTCCCAACAAATCTATAATAAATTTTTTATCTTTATCATTTAATATTTCTATAACTTCTTTAATCAGAGTTAATTTTTCTTTATCTCTTATCGTGCCATAATCATTAAAATCAAATAAGTCAGATATTTCAACTGATAAAATTTCAACAATTTTTTGAATTATCCCAAGAGATGTAGAATTTAACCCTCTTTCAATATGAGAAATTGTTTCCTCTGCTCTTCCAATGGTATTAGCCAACTGACTTTGAGTCAAACCATTTAGACTTCGATAATATTTAATTTTATTACCAAAAGATTTTTTTATGTTAAAATTATTATCATATTTCATAACCGTAATAATATTGATGAACTTAATTAATTCTTTAATTTTAACAAATCAAGCAAGGAGTAAGTTTAGACAATAATATTAATATGAATTCAATTTGTTAATTTTTTTAATGATTCTAAAATTATCTTTAAATCACCATCTTCAAGAGAGGATATTTTATTGATCAATGTAATTTTATCTTCGGTAGGGTTTTGATTTTGATTAAAAATAAGATTTGGATTAATATCTAAAATTTTAACCAATTTATAAAAATTATAAATTTGTAAATTACCAACCTTACCTCTTTCCAAGCAAGAAATTGTACTATAAGAAATCTTACTTTTAAAAGCTAAATCTTCTATTGATATTCCTTTATCATTTCTTGCCTTTCTAATTATCTTACCAAGGGTTTTGATAAATTCTTCTTTGTCAAGCATTCGCTAAATTATTTAATTAAACATATAAATTATAAGAATATGTATATCATATCAAATATTAAGTTGAAATATTATATGTCACATATTATAATGTGATATGTCATATATTAACTTAATAATCTAACTATGTTTACAAAAAATAACTCACAAGAAGAATTTGATAACTTAAAGTCTCTAACCTCTTCAATAGCTCATGAATCTCGCAACTCTCTTGCAGGAATAGAGCAAGCCTCCAAAATAATAAAAGAAAATCTATCCGAAATTAATGAGTTTTTTGACTTAATTCAAATCACAGCATCAAGAGGATTACAAATTAATGAAATTATCTTAAAGAATATTTCAGATGGTAAAATTGATGATAGTAATTTTGTTAATCTATCAATTGCTAAAATTGTTCAAATTGCAATTAATGATTTTACTTTTGAAAATGAAGAGCAAAAAGAATTGGTTAATATTGATATATTAAATGACTTTAACTTTAAAGGTGATGAGACATTAATGATTTATGTTTTATTTAATTTACTTAAAAATGCCTTACATTATAAGGTAAAAATTAATATTTGGCTAGATTCTCAAAATAGACAACTACATTTTAAAGATGAAGGAATTGGCATTGATAAGGATAAATTGGAGTCAATTTTTGAATCATTTATAACAGGTGGAAAATCTGGCGGCACTGGATTAGGTCTCCCTTTTTGTAAAAGAGCAATGAATGCTTTTGGTGGTGATATTATTTGCCAGTCAAAAATTGGAAAGGGAGCAGAATTTGTTTTAAAATTTTAATATGGTGTGTTGTGACAAATTCACTTTGGTGTTTTATATTTTTTATATCTGATATATAAAAATATTGTGATTAGGACAAATATCATGGTAAATATTATGATTATTTTCATATTTTCCATGATTAATTCTTGATTTTGACCAAAAATAAAGCCCATTATTAATAATATTAAGGACCAAATTCCCGATCCAGCAGCGGTATAAAAAGTAAATTTAATTAAATTCATATTTGATAATCCGGCAGGAATTGAAATTAATTGTCTAATGCCAGGAATTAAACGACCAGTGAAGGTGGAAATTGAGCCATGATTTTGAAAGAATTTTTGAATTTTTTGTAATTTATCCTCGGGAAGAAAAAGATATTTACCATATTTTTTAAGAATTTTTAAACCTAAAAATTTTGCTAAATAATAATTAATAAAAGCGCCAAATATGCATCCTGCCACTGAGGCAATTAGTGAGTAAAAAAATGATATTTTACCCTGCGATGCCAAATAACCAGCGGGAATCATGATAATTTCACTGGGAAAAGGGATGAAGCTACTTTCAATAGCCATGAGAGCAAAAATAATAAGATAATTATATTGCTCAATAAGAAGATTGATATTTCCTAAGATATTGGTAATAAATTCTGTCATACTCCTTTTGAAGTTGAATATTCAAAATGAAATGGTGTATCAGGATATATTATATTGTAAATATCGTGACAAGCTTGAGCTGCTTCTGAAAAGCCAGTTAAAATTAGTTTTAATTTATTTTTATAATTAATTATATCGCCAATTGCGTAAATCCCTGCTTCAGAAGTTTGCATTGTAAAAGGATCGACATCAATAAGATTTTTATTAATATTTAATCCCCAATTAGCAATTGGGCCCAATTCCATTCTGAGGCCATAAAAAGGTAATAAAATTTCAGCATCAATTTTTTTTATATTACCATCCAAATCTTCAACGACCACTTTTGATAAATTACCATCCGCGCCCTCAAATGATTTTAATTGATAAGGTGTGACCATTTCAATCTTACCTTCAGCAGCAAGTTTTTTTAATTTATCAGCACTTTCAGGTGCGCATCTAAAGCGATCTCTTCTATGGATAACATAAATCTTTTTTGCAACTTCTTGTAAAGAAATTGCCCAATCGACAGCTGAATCACCACCACCAGCAATAGCAATTTTTTTACCAGCAAAAGTTTTTTTTGACTTTACTGAATAAAAAATTGACTTACCTTCATATTCTTCAATGCCAGTAATTGGTGGTCTATTAGGGCCAAAAGCACCGCAACCAGCAGCAATAATGATTGATTTAGCCTCAATCTTGGTATTTTTAGAAGTTTTAACAAAAAATGAACCATTTTCTAATTTTTTAACCTCTTCAACTCTTTGATTAAGGTGGATAGTAGGGTTAAATGGTTTAATTTGCTCTTCAAGGTTAGAGATTAAATCGGAAGCTAAAATATTGGGATGAGCTGGAATATCATAAATTGGTTTTTCAGGATATAGGGCGGTGCATTGGCCACCAGTAAATTCCAAAGTATCAATGATATGGGATTTTATTTTTAACATGCCTGCTTCAAAACAAGCAAATAGACCAACAGGTCCAGCTCCAATAATTACTAAATCAGTTTTATGTGTCATTAATTTATTAAGATCGGTTATATATCTCAAAAGCTCTTTCTTCAAAAGATTCTATCATTTTCATTTTCGCTTTTTTGAAAATAAAATTCAACATGGAAGATAATAATTTGGAATTAAATTCAAAATCAATATCAAAATAAATCTTGCTTTCTTTGTGATTTACATCTTTAAAATGCCAATAGGTTTCTAATTTTTTAAAAGGACCTTCAACTGCTCTAACAAAGACCTCATATTCATTTTTAGAAATATGGTTGATAGTAATTTTTGAAGTATATTTTTTGCGAATTGTTTTAAAACTAATATCCAAATCTGCAATTACTTTATTATCATTATTTTCGATGATTTTACCTTTGTCACACCAAGGTAGAAATTGAGGATAGGATTCAACATCCATTACCAAATCAAACATTTCTTTAGCGCTAAAAGGGACGATTTTTTCAATAGTTACTTGATGCATTATTTATTATAATTAGATTTATCTTCCCTTATAATTATATTCTTGATGATGATTTAGGTGAATATTTTTTGGAATTTCTCCATTTTGAAAAAATATATCAATAGGAATACCACCTCTAGGGTACCAATAGCCAGAAATTCTAAACCATTTTGGCTCCATTAAGGCAATTAAATCTTTGGCTATTTTAATTGTACAATCTTCATGGAAAGCACCATGATTACGAAAAGAGGTGAGATATAATTTTAATGATTTACTTTCAACCATTTTTTTACTTGGCACATATTCAATAATTATATTGGCAAAATCTGGCTGTGAAGTAACAGGGCAAATTGAGGTAAATTCAGGACAAGAGAATTTAATTAAGTAATCAACATCTGGATGCGGGTTTTCTACCGAATCTAAAATTTTAATATCTGGATTATCATATTGATAATTTGTATTTTGTCCTAATTTGGTATTTGTCATGAAATTATTTCATTAATTTTGTCAGAAATTTCTGATATTTCTTGGTCAATTATATCTCTTTCGATCATGGGGAATTTTCCTAAAACATAATCAGCAACTTCAAAGCGATTATCGTCAGGTCTGCCTACGCCAATTCTGATTCTGTGGTAATTTTTCCCAATTTTATTATCGATATCTTTTAAGCCGTTATGACCAGCATTGCCGCCGGCAAATTTAATTTTATGGCTGCCAATTTTAAGGTCAATTTCATCATGAAAAACAAAAATCTTATCAGTTGGTATTTTATAAAATGCTACAAATTTTTGTATAGCAGATCCAGAAAGATTCATAAAGGTTTGTGGCTTGATAGCTATTATTTTTTTATCAGAAATTTGTCCGGTAAAAAAGTCACTATCAAATTTATCTGATTTTTTATCAAAAGAAAATTTATTAGCAATATAATCAATAGCTAAAAATCCTGCATTATGGCGAGTATTTTCATATTTTGTGCCTGGATTTCCTAATCCAACTAATAAAATCATGTGATAATTGGTATTATTTGATTATCATTTAGCTGTAATTTGGCTTTAGGATTTTCATCAATTATAGCATTTTTTAATAAAGATAGGGATATAATTTGACCATCATAAGAGATGTGAGATAAAATATTGCCAATTTTACGATCTTTAAGGGTAATTTCATCACCTTTGTTAAATTGATTTTTTCCTAAAATTTTTGTTAGATATATTTTTTTACGAATAACCCCTTTATATTTGATACGAGCCATAACTTCTTGACCTATATAACAACCTTTTTCAAAATTAATACAGTTTAAGTCAAAAAAGCCATATTCAGCAGGAATGGATTTTTTTTGAATTAGATCATTATGGTCGGGAATTCTAAGGTCAAAACGAATTTTATTGTAAAAATCGATATTTTGTTTGGTAAAGTTGGGGTTATTTTGAATATTTTGTAAATTATTTTGATCTAAGATGGCTCTAAATCCAAGTTTTTTATTTCTAGGATCGTAAAAATATTGAATTTCGTCATTTTCTTGATCTAAAAAGATAATTTTAAAATCATCAATTATTTTTAATTCAATATTTGCTGATAATTTATAAAGTGATAATTTTTTAAGTATTTCTTCAGATTTTTTATCTTCTATATCTAGGTAAATTTTATCACCATTTTCGCTGATAAAAAAATCATATAAAAAACCACCCGTAGCAGTAAGCATAAGGCTGTAAATTATAGGATTTTTATGATTTAAGCAGTTAATATCATTAGTAATCAGGCCTTGAAGAAAATTTTTACGATCAGGGCCTGATATTGTTATTATTTTTCTATCTAAAATAGAATAATTAGGCATTTATGGTAATATTATTATCTTTAAGTAGTTTTTCTAATTCACCATTAGAAAATAATTCACGTATAATGTCGCAACCACCAATAAATTCACCTTTAATATATAATTGAGGAATGGTTGGCCAATCAGAGAATTTTTTAATTCCTTCGCGAAGTGCAGGATCTTCTAAAACATTGATATCAAGATAGTCGATTTTTAATTTATTGTTAAAAATATTGCAAACAGCGCTAGAAAAGCCGCAATTAGGAAAATCTTTATTGCCTTTCATGAATAAAATTACGTCATTTTCGGTAATTAATTCTTGTATTTTTTGATTTATATCGGTCATTTTATTAAATTTAATTTGTTTTAACGGTTTTTAATTGTAGCGCATGTAGTTCGCCACTATCTAGATATTCTCTTAATGATGCATTAACAATTTTATGTTGTGCTAGCATATTTTTGTCATTAAAGATAGAATCTTCTATTGTAAGATAATAATGATTTTGATCACCAACCAGATCTGTTAATTTAATTTTAGCATTGGGAAAATTATTTTCTAAAATTTTTTGCAATTTACTTTGTTCCATAATATTATATAAATTATATTTTCTTTAAATTTTAAAGTAATTTTTTCTTAAAACAAGGTAAATGAGTGATAAGGTTGTAATTGGCATAGTTCCTGATTTTTTTCGTCATAGTATTAATTTTTCCTCAGTTAAGGATCATTTTGGTATTGCATGTAATTATATTGAGAATCTTGAAAAAAGTGGCGCTGTAGCTGTGATTTTACCATATCAATATAGTTGTATCGAAGATTATATCAATTTAATTGATGGTATTATTATTGCTGGCGGTGGTTTTATTGATCCGAATCGATATGGCAAACCTGATGCAAAAGTTAAGGTTAATAAAGAAAGGGATGAGTTTGAATTTACCATTTTACAAAAGGTAATCGATAAAACAACTATGCCAATTTTAGGAATTTGTAATGGCATGCAGGCAATTAATATTATTTATGGCGGTGATTTAAAGCATCACATTCCTGAGCATGAGCAAAAATATTATGAAGATTACGCTGATTATACTATTGCCTTTCATGATATTGACATAGAAAAAAACACTAAATTACATAAAATTGTTGGCGTTAATGGTGCCAAAACTAACTCATCACATGGTTTGGCTGTCGATAATTTGGGTGACAATATTGCAATTTCAGCTAGAGCTTCAAAAGATGGTATTATTGAAGCTATTGAGCATAAAAATCATCCATTTTGCATTGGTCTACAATGGCATCCAGAATTTCAAAGTAGCAAGATTGACGATAAGATATTTACAGATTTTGTATCGCATTGTAATGACTATAGAAAAAGCAAATGATATTTTCTCATAAATTACCAAAAGTAAAGGCGTCTTTAATACCTATTTTAATTGCTCTTGGAATTGTTTATGGTGACATTGGTACATCGCCACTTTATGTGATGAGGGCTATTATGTTTAATAAGGTTATTTCTATTGAATTAATATATGGCGCTGTTTCTTGTGTTTTTTGGACTCTTACTCTACAAACCAGCTTAAAATATATTCTTATTGTCTTAAGCGCTGATCGACAAGGGCAGGGTGGCATGTTGGCTTTATATTCACTAATTAAAAGAGGTAAAAAATGGTGGATAATAATTTTTGCTATGATTGGAGCTTCTCTCTTATTATCTGAAGGTATCATTACTCCTGCAATTTCAGTTTCTTCAGCGATTGAAGGTTTAAAAATTTTTGATCCAGATTTAAATACAATGCCAATTGTAATGACGATTTTGGCTGTTTTATTTGCTATTCAAAGATTTGGCACAACTATAGTTGGTACATTATTTGGTCCAATTATGTTTTGTTGGTTTTTGATGATTGGTATTTTTGGTGTAATTAATATTATTACCCATCCGGAAATTTTAAATGCTATTAACCCTTTTTATGCTATTAATTTATTAATTAAATATCCGGGGGGAATTTTAATTTTAGGAGCGGTATTTTTATGTACCACAGGTGCTGAGGCGTTATATTCTGATATGGGTCATTGTGATCGTAAAAGCATTAGAAGAGGTTGGATATTTGTTAAAATTTGCCTTATTATGAATTATTTTGGTCAAGGCGCCTGGCTAACTGAAATGCGAGGTAGTGTTTTAGAAAAAGGTATTAATCCATTTTTCGCCATTATTCCAGAACATCTTCTTTTGGCAGCTATTGGTGTTGCAACCATGGCCACCATTATTGCTAGTCAGGCTTTAATTACTGGGTCATTTAGCTTGATTAATGAAGCTAGTCGTCTGAATATTTTTCCTAAGATTAAAATTAAATATCCAACAAGAAAGCAAGCTCAAATTTATATTCCCTTTGTGAATAATTTTCTTTTTATTGGTTGTATTGGAATTGTGTATTATTTTAAGGAATCACATTATATGGAGGCTGCATATGGCTTATCTGTTGTTAGTGGTATGATTTGCACTACTATCTTGTTTTTTTGCTACCTAATAACAAACAATAAATTACCAAAAATTATATGTTATTTATTTTTGGTTGTTTTTTTAATTATTGAATCACATTTTTTTGCAGCTAGTATTTATAAATTTTTTGAAGGTGGCTGGATAGTCATGCTAATTGCATCTGTAATATTTTGTACAATGTGGTTTTGGACTCAGGCTAAGATGTTTAGAAGGAGAAATATTAAATTTATCGATGTTGATGATGTAATAAGTGATTTAATAGATTTAAGTAATGATCGTAATATTAATAAGGTTGCCAATCATATTGCTTATCTTACATCATCGCAAAATCCTGATAGAATTGAAAATAAAATAACCTATTCTCTTTTTGAAAATCGTCCCAAAAGAGCTAATATTTATTGGTTTATACATGTTAATATCGTTAATCAACCTTATGTTTGTAACTATAAAACAACCATTTATTCGGCAAAAGATGTGGTACGAATTGATTTTAATATTGGTTTTAAAATACAACCTAGAATTGGATTATTTTTTAATGAGGTTGTTAGTGAATTAATTAATAATAATGAGATAGAATTAGAATCTAATGATGAATATGAAAAGAAAGTCAACATTAATGGCGATGTTAAATTCATTATATGGAAAAAATTTATTTCTAACCATCATTATTTAGATCTTTATCATCGTTTTATTACTTCTTGCTATGATGTTATCGGTAAAATTAGTGTTAAGGAGGATGAATTTTATGGTCTTGATGATAGGCCGCATGAGGTAGAAATTGAAATGGTGCCAATTAATTTAGAAAGTAATTATAAAAGTAATCTTAAAAGAATTTATCAATAATGACCATTCTTAAAAAGAAAAAAATTATTATTAAAATAGGGTCGGCTTTATTGTTGCAAAATAATCAGATAAGAATCTCTTGGCTTGAAAAATTAGCAGAAGATATAAAAATTTTACAAGATAATAATGTTGGAGTTATTATAGTGTCTTCCGGATCTGTAACTATTGGTAAAAAATATATCAAGGCTAAAAGAATGACTGATGCCAAAAGAAGGGCCCTTTCTTCTATTGGTCAAGCAGAATTAACTTCGTCATTTTATCAAACTTTTAAAAAATATAATCTTAATATTGCCCAAATCTTACATACTGGAGATGAATATCTTAATCGTGAAAATTACCTCAATGCAATTGATATTTTTAAAATTTTATTAAAAAATAAAACCATTGCCATCATTAATGAAAATGACACAATTTTAACGGAAGATATTAAGATTGGTAATAATGATAAAATTGCAGCAAGAATTGTGCAAATGGCTGATGCTGACATGATGATTTTACTTTCAGATATAGATGGTCTTTATGATAAAAATCCAAAATTACATTCAGATGCAAAATTAATTAAAAAAATTGACAAAATAACGGCTGAAATTGAAAATATGGCCGGAGATACGGTAACAAAATTTGGAACTGGCGGCATGAAAACAAAAATTGAAGCTGTAAAAATGGCTTTTAACACTGGGTGTGACGTTATTATTGCCAATGGTTTAATTGACCATCCTATTAAAAATATTATAGATAGTGAAAATTATAGTTTTTTTAAGTCAGATCGTAAAAAAATTAATGCTAAAAAGAGGTGGATTTCTGATTCTCTTAATTTTAAAGGTAAGATTATTATTAATCAAAAGGCGGCAAAGGCTTTGGTTGAAAATGGCTCAAGCTTACTTCCAGTGGGGGTTATGTCTATTGAGGGGGAATTCCATAAATCTGATATGGTCTTAATTATTGATGATAAGAATCAAAAAATAGCAACTGGGGTTATTTCTTATAATTCAACAATTGCTAGGTTAATTATTGGGAAAAATAGCGCTGAAATTAAAAAAATTGTAAAAAAAGATTTTTGTGAAGAATTGGTTCATCGTGATAATTTGGCCTTAAAAAGATCTATTGATAATTAATAGCATTTATTAAAAATAACTATGCATATTCTTTATCTTTTGAGCTTAAAATTAATAAAAAAGATTTGAAGGTATCCAGATACTATCTACATCTTTTTCATCAATTTTATTCTAAAAATATTTTAAATATGTATAGTTATTTTTGATAAATGGTATAAGTAATAACTCTAATTTATTATATTAATAATATGTCGAATGAATTGCCTTACTCAAAGTTAACTTACTCGCAATTAGACAAACTAATAAAATCGCTAAATCCCATTTTACCTTCTGCGAGAAAGAGTCAAATAGCGCATTTTATTACAAGATTAAAAAAAGAAGAGTCAGAAAATAATGATGAAGAATGTTTGTTATATATTGTAGGATGTGTGTATCATAATTCATCTGTTGCCAATGGTTTTGATGAGTATATTAAATATTTAGAAAAATATGATACTCGATTTAAGGATATTTCTAGAAAATTAGTTAAAGATATATGTAGAGAAGATCTTTTTAATGTGTATAATGATAATATAGCTAAATATCAATTGGATGAATCTGTTGAAGAAGATAAATCATTCATTGACTATGCGCATGATTTTACTATGAAGGAAGATTATTTAACAAAGAGAATATCTTCTTTGCCAGAAAGATATTTATTAAATAAAAAGCAGCTATTTGAACGAGATGAGAAAGAATATGAGATATGTCAAAGAAGTAAACCATCATCAAAATCTGGTACATATTCTTCGAAAGAAGGGTATAGTGGTCTTAGTTATGGGCAGCAATATGGCGCTCCTTTAAATTATGATGATAAAATTTATAGAGAGAATTTGATGGCATATGTTGCTGCAGAAGGTGGATATGTTGGTATTGGAGTTTCTTTTGATATAGGGAAAGATATTGCAAAAGAAGAGAAGAAATTTATAATTTCTGATGTAGTGGAAGGCTCCTATGCGGCAAAGTTGGGAATAAAAAAGGATGATATTATAGAATTGAAAGAGCAAATGATGCTAAGTGATTTGTGTTATCAATTAAGAAGGGGCGATATGGCTAATATAGAAAAGATTACTCGCTCTGATGGTAAAAATATTGAACCTCCAAAAAATATCGAAGATGGTAAATTAAACTTAATTAGAAATGGTGCAGTCATATATAAGAAACCCAAGACTATAGGGCTTCAACAAGGTGATGCAGCAAGATAATAA
>JAOFKK010000039.1 GCA_028040005.1 Rickettsiales bacterium | reverse complement strand
AATTCATTTGAATTAAAAACATTTATTAAAAAAAGTTACTTTAAAGTTGGGAAATGGTATAATTAAAATCTTGTGCTATTATTGTGGCAAATTGCTATAGCAATTGCATCTGACTCATCGTCACTATTAAATTTAGCTTTTGGCATTATATATTTTACCATCTGAGCTATCTGATTTTTATCAGCCCTTCCAACTCCAGTAATAGCCTTTTTTACGCTTGTGGAGGCGTATTCATATATTTTAAGATCAAATATGGCGCAAGTTACAATTATCGCTCCCCTTGCCTGTCCTAACTTTAAAGAAGAAAGTGAATTATTATTAACAAATGTTTCTTCAATTGCAGCTTGTTTTGGTTGGTGATCTTCAATAATTTCGGCCAATTGATAATGTAAGTCTGATAATCTATCTGACATAGATTCCTTATCATTGGTTTTTATGGTTCCAGATGCGATAAAATTAAGAATATTATTATTTTTTTCTATTATAGCCCAGCCTGTTTTACGTAAAGCTGGATCAATTCCAAGTATTTTTATCATTTTATAAACTAGTTTTTTTAAAAGCTTAAATTAACATATATTAATCCCGATCATATACTAGTAATTAGTTTGTGATTGGGTTAATATATCTTTATCACTAAATTTAATTAAAATGAAAATAAATGCAAACTCCATTCGTGTCGGTAATGTCATTGAATATCAAAATAATCTTTGGCAAGTTCTTAAGAGAAATCACGTTAAACCAGGAAAAGGTGGTGCTTATGTACAGGTTGAAATGAAAGATATCATTAATGGCACTAAAAATAATGTTAGATTTATTTCTACCGAAACTATAGAAAAGGCTCATTTGGAAAATAAAAAATTTCAATATCAATATATGGATGGCAATGATTTGGTGGCAATGGATATGGAGAGTTTTGAATCTTTTAATTTTTCTAAAGAATTATTACATGAGCAATTGCCATTTTTGCAAGATGAAATGGAGATAACTGTTGAATATTGCAATGATAATGCAATTAATATTACTCTTTCTGATCAAATTACAATGGCAATATCTGAAACAGAATCGGTGGTTAAGGGTCAAACAGCGACATCATCCTTTAAACCTGCAATTTTAGAAAATGGTGTAAAAATCATGGTTCCTCAATTTATTACTTCTGAAGATAAGATAGTAATTAGAATGGAGGATTTAACCTATGTAGCAAAAAGCAAATCATAGTAATTGATATTAACCCAATCACAAAATAGCGACTAGTTTATGATCGGATTAATAACTAAATAAATAAAATTGTATTTTTTTATTGCATTATATATGTGCAAATATTAAATTCGATTTATCGCTTTTTGCGCAGTTAAAATAATAATAAATTAATTTAAATAATATGTCTGATAATAAAGAAGTTTTTGATAAGGTAAAAAAGATCATAATTGATCATTTAGGTGTTGAAGAGGATAAAATTGTTGATAGTGCTGCATTTGTTGATGATTTAGGTGCTGATAGTTTAGACCAAGTTGAGCTTGTTATGGCTTTTGAAGAGGAGTTCGGTATTGAAATTCCTGATGATGCTGCTGAAAAAATTGATACTGTCGGTTCTGCAGTTAAGCATATTTCTGAAAATATATAATCTTATATAATTTTCTGGTGGTAAGTTTTTGATTTACCACCCTTTCTTTAATCCAGTTTAATTCCTCAAATTGGAATCTCTATCTACAAATAGTCAAGATAATAACCAAAATATGCCATATCAACCTTTGGCAGATATTTTGCGACCTATATCGATTGATCAAATCATAGGTCAGAAACATCTTTTGGGCAAGAATGGTATTTTAACCCGAATAATTACATCTCAAAATTTACCTTCAATTATTTTATGGGGCAGGGCTGGCTGTGGCAAAACTTCTATTGCTAAAATTCTTTCTAAATTACCTAATTATTATTCAGAAATTTTATCCGCCACCAATTCTAGCGTTGCAGATTTAAGAAAAATATTTAATGACGCCATCATAAGAAGAAAAGAAAAATCATTAAATACAATTTTAATTATTGATGAAATTCATCGATTTAATAAATCACAACAGGATTTATTTTTACCTCATATTGAAAATGGCACTATAATATTAATTGGTGCTACAACCGAAAATCCATCTTTTGAGCTTAATTCAGCCCTTTTATCAAGATCAAGAATAATTGAATTAAAACCACTTTTCGAAGATGAGTTGGAATTGATAATAAAAAGAGCGGAACAATATAAAGATCAAGAATTGCCATTAACCAAGAATGCTAGACAAAAATTAATAGAAATAGCAGCAAATGATACTAGATATCTTTTAAATCTGTGTGAAGAATTGTTTTTATTGGGTTCGACAGCGCAAATAGATATTGCAGAATTGTCGCAAATATTACATAAAAAAATGGCAATTTATGATAAGAGTAATGATAATCATTATGGTCTTATTAGCGCTTTACATAAAACTATGAGAGGGTCTGATGTTGATGCTTCTTTATATTATTTGGCAAGAATGCTTGAAGCTGGTGAAGATCCAAATTATATCTTAAGAAGAATAATTAGATTTGCTAGTGAGGATGTTGGTATGGCTGATCCTAATGCATTAGTTCAGGCTATCGCTGCTAAGGATTCATATCATTTTTTAGGTAAGGAAGAGGGTGATTATGCAATTGCTAATGCTGTTATTTATTGCGCTACCGCTCCAAAATCTAATTCCTGCTATAAGGCCTATAAAAATGCCAGAATAGATGCTAAAAAATATAATAACCAATCTCCTCCAAAACATATTTTAAATGCTCCTACAAAAATGATGAAAAAAATGGGTTATAAAGAGGGATATATTTATGATCATGATACTGAAGATTGTTTTTCAGGGCAGGAATACTTTCCTGAAGAAGTTTTGCAAAAAGAAGGGGTGAGGCCTAAATATTATAATCCAAATGAAAGGGGTTTTGAAAGAGACATATCTAAAAGAATAAAATATTGGAAAAAATTACGAAACAATATTCAATATTGATTTCTTAAAAAAATCTTATATTATCTATTCTTTTAAAAAATTAATTTTATAAATATTATGGCAGTTCCAAAGCAGAAAATATCCAGATCTAAAAGAGGTAGTCGTAGGGCAGGTAATGGTGCAAAAAAATTAAAATTCCCAAATATTACTGTTGATCCAGTAACTGGTGAAGATAAAGTTGCTCACCATGTTTCACCTAAAGGATATTATAATGGTAAAAAAGTAATCGCTGATACAGAGGTTAAAACGGGTGAGGTTGTTGAAGAGAAGAAGAAATCAGAAGGAGAAGGTTAATTATAATCTACTAATCTTAATTCAAATTCGTGACTAAAAATAAAATAATTTCACTAGACGCTATGGGTGGCGACCATGCCCCCGATTCAGTAATTAATGGTGCTGATATTATTGCATCTTCTAGGTCTGATATTGAATTTTTGATTTATGGTGATGAGGTAAAGATCACTCCTATTCTTGATAAATGTAAATCTTTAAAGAAAAAATCAAAATTAATTCACACTGATAGCTATATATCTGCTGATGAAAAGCCTTCCGTTGCTTTACGAAAGGGTGGTAAATCAAGTATGAGATTGGCTATTAATTCTGTTAAATCTGAAGAAAGTGATGCAATAGTTTCGGCTGGTAATACCGGTGCTTTAATGGCCATTTCTAAAGTTATCTTAAGAGCTTTACCAGATATTGATCGTCCTGCTATCGTAACTTCAATTCCTAATATTAAGGGTAAAAACACCATAATGCTTGATATGGGCGCTAATGTTGATTGCAGCTCTGAAATATTATATCAATTTGCGGTTATGGGCTATGTTTTTGCTAAAGCAGCCTATAAGGTTAAAAATCCAAAAATTGGTATCTTAAATGTTGGATCTGAAGATCTTAAAGGTAGCGATATGGTTCGTAGCGCCGCTACTCTTTTAAAAGAAAGTGATATTTCTGAACATTTTCATGGTTATGTTGAGGGTGATGATATTACAAGAGGTATAGTTGATGTGGTGGTAACTGACGGCTTTACTGGCAATATTTCTTTAAAATCAATTGAAGGTGCAGCAAAATTAATATCAAATACCTTAAAAAAAGGCTTTAAATCATCTATTTTAGCTCAAATTGGCTATCTATTAGCTAGTAGATCATTAAAAAAAGTATTAAAAGATATTGACCCAAATACTTATAATGGCGCAATGTTAATTGGTCTAAATGGTATTGTGGTTAAAAGTCATGGTAGTGCCGATGCCAGATCATTTGCTAATGCTATTAATGTTGCTATTTCATTAATTGAAGATAAAATTAATGAAAGAATAGTTCAGGAAATTGAGTCCTCTTCCTATTTACAGAAGGATTATATTGACGATATTAGCGGAGCATTATGACAAATATTACTAGCAAAATTATATCTATCGGTTCATATTTACCACAAAAAATACTAACCAATTTTGATCTTGAAAAGATTATCGATACTACGGATGAGTGGATTCAATCAAGGACTGGTATTAAAAAAAGACATGTCACAGAAGATCAATTAACTTCGGATCTTGGTTATTTGGCGGCCAAAAAAGCATTGGAAAAATCAAATTTAAAAGCTGAAGATATTGATGCAATAATTGTTGCAACTACTACTCCAGATCGTACTTTTCCTTCAACAGCAACTATTATTCAAAATAAATTAGGTATTAAAAATGCCTTTGCATTTGATGTTCAGGCCGTTTGTTCAGGATTTGTCTATGGGCTAGATATTGCAAATAATTTTATTAAATCTGGTAATTATAGCAATATTTTAGTTATTGGTGCTGAAAATTTATCAAAAATCTTAGATTGGAATGATCGCAATAGTTGCGTTTTATTTGGTGATGGTGCAGGCGCGGTAATTTTATCAAAAAGTGATGATGAATCAGGTATATTATCTTCTTGCATCTATTCTGATGGTGCTTTTGGTGATATTTTGCAAACAAATGGTGGAGTATCACTTAACCAAAAGGCTGGCGTTATTACAATGAATGGCAAGGAAGTATTTAAACATGCAGTTGACAAGATGACTTCTTCAATTTTAGAGAGTCTTAAATTGGCAAATTTAACTATTGACGATGTTGATCATGTGGTATCGCATCAAGCAAATATTAGAATTTTAAAATCTGTTGCAAAAAAACTTAATTTACAGGAAGGTCAGGCAATTATTGCTGTTGATAAGCACGCCAATACTTCCGCAGCTTCAATTCCTTTGGCCTTAGATGATTATTTGCAAAATAATGAAATAAAGAAAGGAAGTATAATTGTTATGAATGCCTTAGGGGCAGGATTAACTTGGGGATCTGTTGTTGTTAGATGGTAACTGATATTATTTCCCAGCTTTAAAGCAGCTTTTTTAATAAATATTTTTAATTCAAATGAATTAATTGTAAATTACTCAGAATTTTTTTAAAAATTCCTACAGTAAAAATTGTTTTAAAGATGGGAAGTGGTATGACATAAGTTAAGTTGTAAAATTGTTAAAAATGACTAAAAATAAATTTGTTTATAATTTTGGAGATGGCAAATCAGAGGGAGATGCTTCAATGAAAAACCTGCTTGGCGGTAAGGGTGCTAATTTAGCAGAAATGTCAAATTTGGAATTACCCGTTCCTCCTGGATTTACCGTTACTACCGAAGTTTGTGATGCTTATTATAAGAATGATCGTAATTTTCCTAAAGAATTACAATCTCAAATTAATGAATCAATTGCAAAAATTGAACAAAAATTAGGCACTAATTTTGGAGATAGTGATAATCCTTTATTATTTTCAGTTCGCTCTGGGGCTAGGGCTTCTATGCCTGGGATGATGGATACTGTTCTCAATCTTGGTCTTAATGACCAAACCTTGATTGGCCTTGCAAATAAAAGTAATAATAAAAGATTTGCCTTAGATTCTTATCGCCGCTTTATTCAAATGTATTCTGATGTTGTGTTGGGAGTTGATCACTATAATTTTGAAGCAATATTGGATGAAAAAAAATCAGAATATGGTGTATTTTTAGATACTGACTTAACTGAAGATCATTTGGAAGAAATTATCTCACTTTTTAAAGCAAAAGTTGCAGAAGAAACTGGCAAAGAATTTCCTCAAAATGTTAATGAGCAATTATGGGGTGGTATTGAAGCAGTATTTGCTTCTTGGATGAATGATCGCGCCATTACTTATCGTGAATTAAATGATATCCCTGTTGAATGGGGCACTGCTGTAAATATTCAATCTATGGTTTTTGGTAATATGGGTGAAACTTGTGCTACGGGCGTAGCTTTTACTCGTGATCCTTCAACTGGAGCAAAGGAATTTTATGGTGAATATTTAATCAATGCTCAAGGTGAAGATGTTGTAGCTGGCATAAGAACTCCACAAAATATTACTAAAGCAGCAAGAATTAAATCAGGTTCAGATTTACCATCAATGGAAGAATCTATGCCTGCTGCTTATCAAGATTTGGTAGATATCTATAAAAAATTAGAATTGCATTATCGTGATATGCAGGATATTGAATTTACCATCCAAAATAATAAATTATGGATGCTTCAAACTAGATCTGGTAAAAGAAGTGTTACTGCAGCCTTAAAAATTGCTGTAGATATGGTATCAGAAGGTTTAATTAACAAAAATGAGGCGGTTAAAAGAATTTCCCCAGAATCTCTTGATCAATTATTACATCCAAGGATTGACGATAAGGCTGATGTTGATATTTTAACAAAGGCACTTCCAGCTTCACCTGGAGCTGCTTCTGGTGTTGTGGTATTTTCTTCTAAAGATGCTGAGGAAAAATCAAAAGCAGGTAATGTTATTTTGGTAAGAGCTGAAACAAGCCCTGAAGATATTAAGGGTATGGCAGTCGCTAAAGCAATTTTAACTTCTCGCGGCGGTATGACTTCTCACGCTGCAGTTGTTGCGCGTGGTATGGGTACCCCTTGCGTTTGCGGTGCTTCAGAGGTTGAAATTAACTATGATGCTAAAGAAATTATCATTGGTCAAACCAAAATTAAAGAGGGTGAAATTATCACTATTAATGGCTCAACTGGCGATGTAATCTTAGGCACTGTACCAACAATTGATCCAGAATTATCAGAAGATTTTAAAATAGTAATGTCTTGGGTTGATGAAATTAGAAGATTAAAAATCAGAACTAACGCCGAAACTGCCAAAGATTGTAAAATTGCACTAGAATTTGGAGCTGAAGGTATCGGCTTATGCCGTACTGAACATATGTTCTTTAATGAAGATCGCGTTGATTCTGTGCGTCAAATGATATTATCAGACACAAAAGAGGGTAGGTTAGAATCTATTGAAAAACTTCTTCCTATGCAAAGGCAAGATTTTGAAGAAATTTTTGAAATTATGGATGGCTTGCCTGTTAATATCCGCCTTCTCGATCCTCCTTTACATGAATTTTTACCTCATGAAGATAAGGATATTATTAAAATGGCTGATATTTTAAATGTTTCAAAAGATTATATTAAATCAAGAATTATAAGGCTTAGCGAAGAAAATCCAATGTTAGGACATAGAGGTTGTAGATTGGGTATTTCTTATCCAGAAATTTATCAAATGCAGGCTAGGGCAATTTTTGAAGCTGCTTTTAATGCTAAAAAGAAGGGTCAAACACCAGTAATTGAAATTATGGTTCCATTAGTTTGTATTCCTAAGGAGTTAGAAATTCTAAAAAAAGTTATCAATGATACTTATAATGAGGTTAAATCTAATTATAATGGTGACTTAAATTATATGGTGGGAACCATGATTGAATTACCAAGAGCTGCCTTAGTTGCTGATGAAATTGCTAGAGAAGCAGAATTTTTTAGCTTTGGTACTAATGACTTAACTCAAACCACCTTAGGTATTTCTCGTGATGATGCGGGTAATTTTTTACCTGACTATAAATCACAAAATATTATTGAAAAAGATCCTTTTGCTGTTCTTGATCAAAGAGGAGTAGGGCAATTAATTAAAATTGCTGTCAATAATGGTAGATCAACAAGAAATAACATTAAATTAGGCATTTGTGGTGAGCATGGTGGTGATCCAAAATCTGTTAATTTTTGTCACAAGATAGGCTTAGATTATGTTTCTTGCTCACCTTACCGAGTTCCAATTGCAAGAATTGCAGCTGCTCAAGCAAGCTTAGAAGATTTAGAATAAAAATAATTTAAGTATAAATTTACCACATATTTTTGGGTTTTAATTGACAACTAAATGACACAAGAATTTTTTAAAAAATTCTGAGTAATTTGCAATTAACTCATTTGAATTAAGAATATTTATTAAAATGGTATAATTTAATAAATAGATCATAACAGAATATTGTATAATATATATTATGTAAAATTAATCTTTATAATATAATATAATATAATATAATATATTTCATATTGAATCTAAAGGTTGGATAATAGACAGTAATATTAAAAATATGTCAATTAGATATGAGTAAAATTCACAAAACAAAAAAATTTTAATAGTTGGAGCAGGAATTGCAGGAATTACATTATTTCGGCTATTAAAAGATAAAGGTTTTAAAAATATTAAAATTATCTAACGACAATATTTAGTTTCAAGGGGAGTTCTTCAAGATCCGCTCCAAAACTCCCCTTGAAAAAGACCCGCAGGGGCTTTTGGAAGATAGGGGAGTCAAGGTTTGGAACAAACTTTGGTGGGGTACGCGATGTCGAAACATAAAAAAACAATCCAGTTACCCTCCCCTTGCAACTAAACCATTGATTTGG
>JAOFKK010000038.1 GCA_028040005.1 Rickettsiales bacterium | reverse complement strand
AAACGGCTAATCCAGTTACCTCCTGTCACACACATTAAAACCAATCAATTTACCCCCTCCTGCAACGCATACATAACTTTACGTTATGCGTTTTAGGATAATATTCTATCAATTTCCATTTTATCATTCTGCCACTTGACTAACATATCTATCGCATTTATAATTTTTTAAGCAAAATGTAAAGAATATATTGATTAGATCTAATGAAAATAACAGCCGATGAAAATTTAAATTCCGTCATTTGTCTTTCTGATGGTAGTTTTTTTTTCGGGAAAGGTATTGGCGTTAATGGCCAAGTAATTGGTGAAATTTGTTTTAATACTTCTATCACCGGTTATCAAGAAATTTTAACTGACCCATCTTATGCTGGACAAATAATCACTTTTACCTTCCCCCATATTGGTAATGTTGGTTGCAATGACATTGATAATGAATCCAAAAAACCTTATTGCAAAGGCTTAATTATTCGTGATGAAATCACCGAAGATTCTAACTTTAGAAGTCAAAATAACCTTAATGATTGGCTTATTAATCATAATTTAACTGGTATTTGCAATATTGATACTCGCGCTTTGACTAAAAATATTCGTGATAAGGGTGCGCGCAATTGTATTATTTACTTTGCTAAAAAAGGTGAAATAATTGATATTGATCAATTAGTATCTAAAATTACTGATATTCCAACTTTACAAAATGTTGATTTAGCTTCAAAAGTTACAACAGATCAAAATTACAATTGGGATCAAAAATTATATAATTTATCTGATTTTACAGCTACAAAAATTACTGCTACTGATAAAAAATATAAAATTACCATTATTGATTTTGGTATTAAGGAAAATATCTTAAGATGTCTGGCCCAGCAAAATTTTGATTTAACAATCTTACCAGCAAATTCTTCTTTTGAAGATATTATGGCTACTAATTTTGACGGTGTTTTCCTTTCTAATGGACCGGGCGATCCTTTGGCAACTGCTAAATATGCTGTTCCTATCATTAAAAAATTACTTGAAAAAAACATTCCAATTTTTGGTATTTGCTTAGGTCATCAATTACTTTGCTTAGCCTCTGGCTTGCAAACTATTAAAATGCATCAAGGTCATAGAGGGGCTAACCATCCGGTTAAAAATTTAGAAAATAATCTGGTAGAAATTACCAGTCAAAATCACGGTTTTTGTGCTGACAATCAAAATATCCCAGATAATATTGAAATTACTCATATTTCTCTTTTTGATCAAACAATTCAAGGCATTAAATTTAAAAATAAACCTGTATTTTCGGTACAATATCATCCAGAAAGCTCTCCTGGGCCTCATGATAGCCGATATCTCTTTGAAAACTTCAAAAATAATATATTAGATGCCAAAAAATAGTGATATAAAATCAATTTTAATCATTGGCGCTGGCCCAATTGTTATTGGTCAAGCCTGTGAATTTGATTATTCAGGAACCCAGGCTTGTAAGGCTTTAAAAAGCGAGGGTTATAAAACTATTTTAATTAATTCTAATCCCGCAACTATCATGACAGATCAGCAAACTGCTGATCGCACCTATATTGAGCCAATTACTCCAGAAGTGGTTGAAAAAATCATTGCTAAGGAAAAGCCAGATGCTGTTTTACCAACTGTAGGTGGTCAAACTGCCTTAAATTGTGCTTTAGAGTTGGAAAAGAAAGGTATTTTAGATAAATATAATGTCAAAATGATTGGTGCCGACTCCAAAGCTATTAAAAAGGCTGAAGATCGTGAATTATTCAATAAGGCAATGGCAAAAATTGGTCTGGAAGTGCCCAAAAATGCTGTAATTAACTCTTTGGAACAGGCGCTAGAGATTGTTCAAGAAATTGGATTACCTGCCATTATACGACCTTCTTTTACCCTTGGTGGTAGTGGTGGTGGTATTGCTGAAACCATGTCCGAATTTAAAAAAATTGTTAAAAATGGTTTAAATTTATCACCAGTTGGTGAAGTGCAAATTGATGAATCAATCATAGGTTGGAAAGAATATGAAATGGAAGTAATTAGAGATAGTAAAGATAATGCTATCATTATTTGCTCTATTGAAAATATTGATCCTATGGGCATTCATACTGGCGATTCTATCACGGTAGCACCAGCTTTAACCTTAACCGATAAGGAATATCAAAAAATGCGTAATGCTTCAATTGCTGTAATTAGAGAAATTGGAGTCGAAACTGGCGGTTCTAATGTGCAATTTGCCGTTAATCCTGAGGATGGTCGCTTGGTGGTTATTGAAATGAATCCTAGGGTTTCTAGATCTTCAGCCTTAGCTTCTAAGGCAACTGGCTTTCCTATTGCCAAAGTTGCCGCACTTCTTGCAATTGGCTATAGTTTGGATGAAATTCAAAATGACATCACCAAAGTTACGCCAGCATCTTTTGAACCAACAATTGATTATGTTGTAACAAAAGTTCCTAGATTTACTTTTGAAAAATTCCAAGATGCTAATCCAATATTATCTAGCGCTATGAGGTCGGTTGGTGAGGCTATGGCTATTGGTCGTAATTTTGCTGAATCAATACAAAAAGCACTTTGCTCGATGGAAATTGGACTAGATGGCTTTACTGAAGTAGAAGTTGAAGGTATTTTGATAACAAATTCTATAGAGCAAAATCAAGAGATCATCAAAGAAAAATTAAAACATTTTAGTCCAAATCGTATTTTATTAATTGCCCAAGCGTTAAGATATAATATCTCTATTTCTGATATTTGCCAAATTACCCATTATGATAAATGGTTTGTTGAGCAAATTTCTAAAATTGTCAATGAAGAAGCTAAAATTAGAAAAAACGGTATTAAAAATGACAAAGCTGAACTTCTTAGGCTTAAAAAATTAGGTTTTTCTGATTCTAGATTAGGTAAATTAACCGGTAAGGGTGAGTTTGATATTAGCAAATTAAGGCAAAAATTAGAAGTTAATCCAGTTTATAAAAGGATTGACACTTGTAGTGCTGAATTTCAATCTTTCACCAAATATATGTATTCTTGTTATGAGGGCGATCATATTACAGGATCTGAATGTGAGGCTGAAATTTCTGACAAGAAAAAAGTCATTATTTTAGGTGGCGGACCAAATAGAATTGGCCAAGGTATTGAGTTTGATTATGCTTGTGTTCATGCTTGTTTTACCTTATCAGATGCTGGCTACGAAACTATAATGATCAATTGCAATCCTGAGACTGTTTCAACTGATTATGATACTTCTGACAGGCTTTATTTTGAACCAATGAGTGCAGAATATGTGTTAGAAATTATCAGAAAAGAACAAGAAAAAGGCAATTTAGTTGGTGTAATTGCCCAATTTGGTGGTCAAACTGCTTTAAAATTAGCAAAATATATCAGTCAATTTAATCTTCCTATTTTGGGAACGCCTTTTGATAAAATTGATTTAGCTGAAGATCGTGAAAGATTCCAAAAATTACTTCATAAAATTAATTTAATTCAGCCAAAAAATGACATATGTCATAAATTAGAAGAAATTGAGGATTCTGTTAATAAAATCACCTATCCAGTAGTAATTCGCCCATCTAATGTTCTTGGTGGTCGCGCTATGGAAATTATTTATAATAAGGAATCTTTAACAAAATATATTAAGCAAAATAAAGCGGTTATTTTAGATGGACCAATTTTGATTGATAAATTCCTTGAAAATGCTATTGAAATTGATGTTGATGCTTTAAGTGATGGTAAAGATGTTGAGATTGTTGGTATTATGCAACATATTGAAGAGGCTGGTATTCATTCGGGTGATTCAGCTTGCTGCTTACCGCCTTTTTCTTTAACTCAAGATCAAATTCAGCAAATTAAAACAAGCATAATTAAGCTAGCAACAGAAATTGGAGTTTGTGGCTTAATGAATGTACAATATGCCATTAAAGATAATCAATTATATATTATTGAAGTTAATCCGAGAGCTTCTCGTACAGCGCCTTTTGTAGCCAAAGCAACCGGTATTAATATTATCAAAATTGCTTCACTTTTAATGGTTGGTCATAAATTATCTGAATTTAATTTAAAAGATGCTATTAATTATAGTGAAAAATATTATTCAGTTAAAGAGGTGGTTTTCCCTTTTGTTAGATTCTCTAATACAGATATTCTACTTGGTCCAGAAATGAAATCAACTGGTGAAGTAATGGGGGTAGATGAAGATTTTGATATTGCTTTTTTTAAAGCCCAATTAGGTGTAAGCCCTAAGATCTTAGAAAAAGAAGGTGCTTTAATTTCAGTTAAAGAAAAGGATAAAACCCTAGAATTATTTGGAATTGTTAAAAATTTACAAGAATGTGGATATAAAATTTACGCCACCATTAACACTGAAAAATTCCTAAGCTTAGAGGGTTTAAAAGATGTAACTAGAGTTAATAAAGAAAGTGATGGCGGTTATAATGTTGTTGATTTGGCTAATGATGGCAAAATCTCTTTAGCTATTAATACTTCTTCTGATTCTCTTTCTATCACTAGGTCATTTGGTTTAAGAAGGGCTATGCTTATGAATCAGGTTTTTTGTTTTACAACTATTAATGCTGCTCGATATATTTCTAGATCGATTAAAAAGATCCATGAAAATGAAGGTGAATTTGATATTGTTTGTTTGCAGGATATGGGCATAGATACTGAAAAAATAAGAGATTTTGGTATAATATAATAAGCTTTATATGCATAACGGAAATAGTGATATAGATAATAAAAATAACGAATCACATGCAGGATTTTATATGGTTTTTATTACAATCATATCATCTATAATTATTGTTTGTGCATTATTTAGAAGAAGGGCTGATCCAGTGGGTGAACATCTTGATAGGGTGGTACCAGAAGTAGGCGCATTACGTGCAAATCCAGAGCCGCAACCTATACCGCCAAGAAGACCATCTACAATATCAACGATATCAACAGTCTCAACAGCTATACCAACATCAGAAGAAGTTTATGTTCGGCCATAATAGATCGAGAGGATAAATTTCATGAATATATGTTGACTTTTTTTCATTTTATATCACAATTACTTAATTCCTTGGAGACATGGCTGAGCGGCTGAAAGCGCTTTCCTGCTAAGAAAGTATACGGGTAACACTGTATCGAGGGTTCGAATCCCTCTGTCTCCGCCATTTCCTAAAAAATCTGAATCTAATATTAATTACGATTTATCAAAACACTCATATTCGAACCCTCGATAAATAAATAATTGGGTTTGACAATAAAGCGTTGTGAAACTTAGGAAATTTATTTTCCTTAGTGAAACAGCTGTTTGCAACTCGAGCTTTAGCGAGAGTAATCCCTCTGTCTCCGCCATTTCCTAAAAAATCTGAATCTAATATTAATTACGATTTATCAAAACACTCATATTCGAACCCTCGATAAATAAATAATTGGGTTTGACAATAAAGCGTTGTGAAACTTAGGAAATTTATTTTCCTTAGTGAAACAGCTGTTTGCAACTCGAGCTTTAGCGAGAGTAATCCCTCTGTCTCCGCCATTTCCTAAAAAATCTGATATTAATATCGCTCAAAATCAAGCAAAAATTTTAGAAGGAATTCCGCTTGCCATTAAAGATTTATTTTGCACTAAGGGCGTAAGAACAACTTCTGCTTCTAAAATGTTAGAAAATTTTATTCCAGAATATGAATCAACGGTAACACAAAAATTATGGGATGCAGGCGCTTTAATGCTTGGTAAAACTAATATGGATGAATTTGCTATGGGTTCAGCCAATATTACTAGTCACTTTGGCAATGCATTAAGCCCCTATACCAAAAATGGTGAAGATTTAGTTGCTGGTGGCTCTTCTGGTGGCTCAGCTGCTGCTGTGGCTGCAAATTTATGTGTGGCTGCAACTGGTAGTGATACTGGTGGATCAATTAGACAACCTGCTTCTTTTAATAATATTGTCGGTGTTAAACCAACCTATGGTAGATGTTCACGCTATGGTATGGTTGCTTTTGCTAGTTCACTTGATCAGGCTGGTTTTTTAGCTAAAACAGTTTTAGATAGCGCATTACTTTTAAAAATTATTTGCGGCTATGATCAAAAGGACGCCACTTCTATGGAAAAATCAGTACCAAATTTTGATCAATTAATAAAGGGCGATATTAAGGGCAAAAAAATTGGCATTCCAAAGGAATATTTAATTGATAATATTGATGCAGATGTTAATAAATTATGGCAAGATGGCATTAATGCTTTAAAAGATGGTGGGGCAGAAATTATCGATATTTCCCTTCCTCATACCAAATATGCCCCTGCTACCTATTATATTATTGCTCCGGCTGAAGCTTCTTCCAATCTTTCTCGTTATGATGGCGTAAGATATGGTCATAGAACTAACAAGGAGGTTAATTCTTTAGATGAATTTTATGAAGCAACAAGATCAGAAGGCTTTGGTGACGAGGTTAAGAGAAGGATTTTAACCGGAACTTATGTTTTATCATCTGGCTATTATGATGCTTATTATAAAAAGGCTTGCAAGGTTAGAAATTTAATTTTACAAGATTTTAAAAATGCTTTTAAGAAGGTTGATGCAATTTTAACCCCTGCAGCGCCTTCTGCCGCTTTTACAGTAAAATCAACTAGGGAACAAAACCAAGATCCAACAAAAATGTATCTTAATGATATTTTTACCATCCCCGCTTCTCTTGCTGGCATGCCTGCAATGTCAGTACCTTTTGGTTTTGATAAGGATAACTTACCTCTGGGTTTGCAAATTATTTCTAACCATTTTGATGAGGAAAATATGTTTGAAATCGGGAATTATCTAGAAAATATTTAAATTATTAAATTTTAGATTAGAATCAAAGTTATATATTTGTTATTATGGGAGGTGACTTGATTGGTTATCATTTTTGCTGATAGATTTCCTAGAGATTTTTAGGAAAAATTAGCAAAATGAAAGATAATTTACACACTTTTTATGATAGGCTCAAAATTATCCTAACCATCCTCGTTTTCTATCAAAATTTTATCACTATTTTCTAAAAAATTATCCTCAGAAATTACCGATCTTCCAAGTTCTTTTTCAGTATCAATTCTAGCATTTTTGGCAACATTACCACCTCTTTTGGCTACTTGTTTATTTTTGCTAAAATTATCAGGTTTTTCTTTTTTAGAAATTTCAGTTGTTACCTTTTCACCAAGCATGGTAAATATTAGTTCAAAATCTGTCATATGATCACGAAGATTTTGATTGGATTTTGTAAGTGATTTATGTTTTTTATATTCAGATGGTGTCATACCAAAAGTAGCTCTAGAAATTTCTGCTGTTAAAATAGCAAAATCTTTTTCATGCTCAATTCCTCGATTTTTCCACTCATCAGTTAGATTTTGTCTAATAGCAATTCCACGAAGCCTTTTATCAATCCAATCTTTAGAATAGCCTTTTTGCTCGTAAATTTGCTTCATTCTTTCCTGAGCTAGTTCCGGATCTTCAATTTCCTGTATTCTTTCATAACCAACTTTAGCTAGCCATCTTTTAAAAGGCTCTGCTTTTGGTGATGGAATAGATTGAATGATACGAAACATAGTTTCAGTATTAGCGCAGTCAGTAGCGTATTTTTTACCATCTGAGGCTTCTAATTTCAGTGCGTGACAATTTGTCACGACCTCACTCCCTTCATCAATTTTTAACCTTTGTTTTAACTTTCTCCAATATGCACCTGCATCTTTACTTTCAGTCAAAACTGCCGCGACATCAACAACAGAAAACCACCATTGATCTTTATGCCAGATTCTACGAATTTTTTTATTTTGAAATGCGATTAGTTTATTGGTCATGTCATGCAATTAAACTCCATTTTTTAGGGTCTAAGTTAAGATATGAAAGGTTCTTTAATTCATTTAGTTTTGAATCTCCTAAAATTGCATTATTTGCCATTGGATATAAAACTCTAATTTTACTATTAGTATCATCCAATATATCGAGAAAGAAAATATTTTCAAAAACATGTCTTCTTTTACGCAGTTCATTTTGACATATTATTATTGTATTTTCATTAATAGAAAAATTATAGTGCGTGACATAGGTTAAGAGATGCTTTGGAGTATTACCTATATCTTGATATTTATTACTTTTTTTAAATATTTGATTAAGAATTTGCTCAGCATAATACCCATTTTTAATCCAGTTATGATCTTTTTCGTAAGGACTGCCCTTCTGATTAGATTTTTTATAAATTATTTCCATGAGATCAAGATAAACTTCACCTCCGGGTAAAGTGAGAGTGTAATCATAATGATTTTCGTTATTTTCTTTTATATCATTAAACACAAATCCCGCTTCTTCCCCAGCATATCTAAATTTTTTTATAATTTTATTCTCTATTTCTCTTTTCTCTTTTGGAAAATTAATAATCTCCCACGAGTCTTTAACTGAATTAGATTTTACTTCTATTTTGATTGGACCAATATTGCCCGTAGGTTTTTCTGGCATTATTATATACTTAATTTATTTTGATAAATTAATAATATTAAAATCATTTTACTAATCAATATCCAATTCTCCGCTTGGGATGCGCCTTGATAAAGTCAATATAATCAAGGCTTGAAAGCATACTTTTCTTCCACAATTTCTGAATTTTAGAAAATGAATAGGAATTCTATCTCCTCCGTAGTAGTAATTAGCATTCAATAGAATATTCTACAAAGTAAGTTTTGCCGTCGCTCGCAGTTGTTGCATTTTTTGCAACAGCTTGATTTTTATATAATTCTTCTGTTTTAAATATTTTATTTAAATGTCTAGAAATTACAGATTTATCCCTGTCAAAAAGAGATGATATTTGATTTAATGAG
>JAOFKK010000037.1 GCA_028040005.1 Rickettsiales bacterium | reverse complement strand
GTTTATGGTGTCCACTCTTGATAAAAGGGCGTCAGAAGCTGGTGCTAAAATGCTAAAAATGGGTGGTAATGCTATTGATGCTGTCATTGCTGCGCAAATGGTTCTTAATGTTGTTGAGCCGCAATCTTCTGGCATTGGTGGTGGTGCTTTTTTGCTTTATTATGACAAAAAAAACAAAAACTCTGTTTATTATAATGGTCGCGAGACTGCTCCTGCAAAATCTCATGATAAAATATTTTTTAAAAAAGATGGGTCATTAATGACCTTTAAAGAAGCGGTTAATGGTGGGTTATCGGTTGGAACTCCAGGTCTGTTAAAAATTCTTAAGGAATCTCATAAAAAATATGGCAAATTAAAATGGAAAACTCTTTTTGAGCCGGCAATTAAATTGGCTAATGAAGGTTTTCCTATGGAGCCAAAAATTCGCACTATTTTAAAAGATGTTAAATATTTAAAAAATAACCCAGATCTTAAAGAATTATATTTTAATGATGATAATTCTATCAAAGAGAATGGTGAAATTATTTATAATAAGAAATTGGGTGAAAGCTTAGAATTGATTGCTAAAAATGGTATTAAGGTATTTTATGAAGGTCAAATCGCTGAAAATATCGTTAATAAAGTTCAAAATTCTGATAATTCGGGCTATTTATCTTTATTGGATCTTAAAAAATACCGCTCTAAAAAGGGTGAATTAATTTGTTCTTATTATCATTCCTACAAAGTTTGCTCTATGTTGCCACCAAGTTCTGGTGGTATAACCTTGTTACAAATTCTATCTATTTTAGAACCTTTTAATTTAAAATTCCTTTCTCCTACCTCATATAAAACTATTCATTTAATTGCTGAGGCGGCTAAATTGGCTTATCAAGATCGTAATAAATATCTTGCTGATGTTAAAAATATTCCTCTAAAAGATTTGTTGAATAAGGATTATTTACGACAAAGGGCTAAATTAATAGAGCCAAATGAGGTGATTGCCAATCCAAAAGCTGGCGATTTTAAATTAAGCGATAATTATTATATTAATCAAAATGCTTTTGAGGCTAATTCTACAACTCATATTTCGGTTATTGATGCTGATGGCAATGCTGTTTCTATGACTAGCTCTATTGAATATCTTTTTGGATCTAACCTTATGGTTGATGGCTTTATGCTTAATAATCAGATGACAGATTTTTCTTTTCAGCCAAAAATTAATGGTAAAAAAGTAATAAATCGCGTTCGTCCCAATAAGCAGCCCAGAAGCTCTATGACTCCAACTTTTGTATTTGATGAGGATGATAATTTGGTTCTAATAGTTGGATCACCAGGGGGGCCAAGAATTATACAATATGTTGCCAAAACAATCATTGCTTATATTGATTGGAAAATGTCAATTGACCAAGCCATTAATCTTCCTAATTTTATTGCTATTAAGAATGGTCTGGAATTAGAAAAAGGAACCTATCTAGAGCAATTATCGGATCAATTGACTGAAATTGGTCATAATATAAAAATCAAAAATATCAGTAGTGGTATTACCGCTATATCAATTGATAATGGCGTAATTCATGGGGCGGCAGATCACCGTCGCAATGGCTTTGCTTCTGGTAGGTAAATTATTTGTTGAAATAAATTTTAACAAGATTATAATCTTCTTGTTAACGATGTGAATTGATAGAAATTAATAGATATAATATGATACTTAACTGCAAAAACATTACAAATCGAATTTTAACAATATCCCTGCTTACCCTGACTGCTTTATTTTCTTATAATTCTTTGGCAGCAACCAAGTATATTAATGTGGCTACTGCTGGTATTACTGGCGTTTACTACCCTGCTGGCGGTGCAATTTGCCGTTTAGTTAATAGGGGTCGTAAAGAGCATGGCATTAGATGTTCAGTTGAGTCAACTGGCGGTTCAGTTGCCAATATTAATGCTATTAGATCTGGTATTGTTGAGTTTGGAATTTCTCAATCAGATTGGCAATATCATTCTTATAAAGGTAGTGGCTTTTTTGCTGATCAAACTCCTTTTAAAGATTTAAGATCGGTTTTTTCTTTATATACTGAAACATTTACTATTATTGCAAGAGAAGATTCTGGCATAGATGATCTTGACGATATTAAAGGTAAGGTTATTAATTTTGGACCTAAAGATTCTGGTGTTCATGCTACTATGGAGGTAATTTTAAAAGCTAAAGAATGGGAAAGGGATGATTTTGCTAAAATTACCCACCTAACACCGTCTGATCAAATTAAATCACTTTGTGATGGTGATATCGATGTTATGACTTATATGGCTGGAAATCCAAATGGGGTTGTGCAAGAAGTTACTCAACATAGCAATATTGGCTGTAAAGTGAAGATTATTAATATTGATGATGACACTATCAATAAATTAATTAAAATTAACCCATCTTATGTTAAATCATATATAGCTGGCGGTATGTATAAAAATAATCCAGAAGATATATCAACTTTTGGTATTAAGGCAACATTAGTTACATCTTCTAAAATAGGTGAAGATGTTGTTTATAATTTAACAAAGGCCGTATTTGATAATTTTGATAATTTCAAAACATTACATCCTGTTTTTGCATCAATGAAAATTAATGAATCAGTTAAGGACGGGAATCATGCACCAATACATAAGGGTGCTTTGAGATATTATAAGGAAAGTAAATTAATTAATTAAAGATAAATTGCCGTTTTTAGGATAATATGTACTACTGGAGTGGACAGAACTTAAATTCTTTGTCCCTAAAACAATTTGATTAATAGTTGCCTCTATTAGAATCGTGGTTTTATTATGCAGCTAATCCTTTAACTTTACAGGATAAATTAGATTATTATTCATCCCTCTAAGTGGTATAGCTAAGTCCTAATTTTAAAATAACCTTGCCGCAGAAAAGCTTTAAAGATAAAACTTAGTGTTATTATAATTTAAATAAATATGACAAAAAGAAGAGTAGTTATCACCGGTATTGGTGCTGTGACACCAATAGGTAATAATGTAGAAGAGAGTTGGAACAATTTAATTAAAGGAGTATCCGGAATTAAACAAATTGCAAATTTTGATATTGGTGAGGTTGCATGTAAAATTGCTGCTGAAATTCATCTAGATAAGGAATTTATTACTCAATATATCGATGTTAAGGAGCAAAAGAAGGTTGATGAATTTACTATTCTTTCAATTATAGCTTCGCAACAAGCAATTGAAGATTCTGGCTATAAGGCTGAATCTGAAGAGCAAAAATTTAGATCTGGTGTTTTAATCGGATCTGGAATTGGCGGTTTAAAATCAATAGAAAAAACAGTTAATATCATTGAAGATCGTGGCCCAAGAAAGGTAAGCCCATTTTTTATTCCATCTAGCCTTATTAATATCGCTTCTGGACATATTTCTATCAAATATGGCTTTATGGGCCCGAATCACTCGGTTGTTACAGCTTGTGCTACAGGAACCCATGCTATAGGGGATTCTTTTAAATTAATTCAAGATGATAGGGCTGATATTATGATTTGCGGCAGTGCTGAATCTGTTGTTTGCAAAACAGCGATTGCTGGTTTTGGTGCTCTGAGGGCACTTTCTACTAATTTTAATGACAATCCAGAAGCAGCTTCAAGACCTTGGGATAAAGATCGCGATGGCTTTGTTATGGGCGAGGGTGCTGGTATATTAGTTTTAGAAGAATATGAGCATGCCAAAAAAAGAGGTGCAAAAATTTATGGTGAAGTTGTAGGTTATGGATTATCTGGTGATGCTTATCACATTACCGCTCCTGATGCTGAGGGTAGAGGCTCAACAAATGCCATGAAAATGGCTCTTAATGATGCTAAAATTAACCCTGATCAAATTAATTATATTAATGCTCATGGCACATCAACCCCAATGGGTGATGATATAGAATTAAAAACGGTTGAAAAATTATTTGGTAATCATAGCGGCTTATCAATGTCATCAACAAAATCAGCTATTGGCCATTTATTAGGTGGTGCTGGTAGTGTTGAAGCGATATTTTCAACATTAGCCCTTAATAATGGTATTATTCCTCCGACTTTGAATCTTGATAATCCATCATCGGACACTAAGATAGATTTAGTTCCTCATAAAGCAAAAGAAAAGAAAATTAATTTTGCAATGTCTAATTCATTTGGATTTGGTGGCACAAATGCTTCTTTAATATTTAAAAATTCAAATGCTTAGAAAGGTTTTCAAGGTAGCTTCTGCCATTTCGACCTTAACAATTTTATTTGTTATTACAATATTTTTTGTTATTTTATTTTTTCGTTCGCCAAATAAGCAGCATATAGAAGATAAAAATTTTGTTATTGAAAGCGGCTTAACTTTAAAACAGGTTATTAATAATCTTCATAAGGAAAATATAATCCAGCATCCAACTTTATTCCTATATTTATCTCAATTATTTAAAGGATATGATCCAAAAGTAAAATATGGAGAATATAATTTTGAAAAAAACATCTCCTATTATGATATTTTGCATAAAATGCATAAAGGTTATGTATTTTTTAGAAGATTTACTATTGCTGAGGGTCTTTCATCTAATAGCGCATTAAAAATTATTGATTCTACTAATGGTTTGGTTGGCGATGTTCCAGAATTTATAGAAGAGGGGTCATTATTGCCTGAAACCTATTATTATTCTCGTAATGATAAAAAATCAAATGCTATTAAAAGAATGAAGAGGGCCATGACTAAGACAATTGATGAGTTATGGGCCAGTAGAGACAAGAATAATAAAATTATAAAAAGCAAAAAAGATGCTATTATTTTGGCCTCAATAGTTGAGAGGGAAACTTCTCTTGAAGAGGAAAGAAAGACAGTTGCTTCGGTATTTTTAAATCGCCTAAGAATCGGTATGAAATTGCAATCTGATCCAACTATTATCTATTCTTTTACTTTTGGCGATACTTCTTTGGAAAGAAAAATAACCTATAAAGATATTAATAATGGCTCAGAATTTAATACTTATAACATTTATGGCCTACCTCCTGCACCAATTAGTAATCCTGGTCGCGCTTCAATTGAAGCAGTGTTAAATCCTATTAAAACTGATTATCTATATTTTGTTGCTACTGGTTATGGTGGGCATAATTTTTCTACTAATCTTAAAGATCATAATAAATTTGTTAAGGAATATTATGATATTTTAAAAAAAACAAAGAGTCAGAATAAGTAATCATTCGGATAATTAATAATCTTTATTAAAAATAACCCCCATCTTTTAGACCAAAATTTTCTTAATAATAGTCAAGTAAAATACTTGACTATTCTTCACGGCAAAATATTATTATATCTAAGAGACCTTTGCGCAGTTGATTGTGCAAAACTTCTTTAAGAATTTATTCTACTTAATTTATTATGATTTTAACTTCCAAAGGAAGATATGCTGTTGAAACCATGTCGCAAATGGCTCAATTAAGTGAGGATAATAAGCCTGTATCTCTTGCATTAATTGCTAAAGAGCAACAAAAATCTTTTTCTTATCTAGAAAGATTATTTGCTCAATTAAGAAAAGCTAAAATTGTTGATTCAGTTAAAGGACCGGGTGGTGGGTATATTTTTTTAAAAGAATATAGTAATATAACAATCTATGAAATTATATTAGCTGTTGAAGAGTCTATTAAGATGACTAGCTGCACCAAAACCCAGAATTGTTTTGGTAAAAGTACTAAATGTCAAACACATAAATTATGGAAAGGTTTGGAAAATAATATAAAAAGTTATCTTGAATCAGTAACTATAAATGATTTAAAAAAGATATAAATATGAAAGATAAGATTTTTTTTGATAATAATTCAACAACTAGAGTTGATCAGGCGGTTATTGATGAAATGGTGAATGTTATGCAATTGCCATTAAATGCATCTTCAATCCATTCTCATGGTCGTTTTGCTCTTAGAAAATTAAATAATGCTAGACAGCAAGTTAAGAAATTTCTTAATGCTGGTAATTATGATGTTATTTTTACCTCTGGAGCCACTGAAGCTAATAATCAGGCTCTTTTGGGAGGTAAAAATCTGCCAATAATTACTACTAAAATGGAACATCCTGCAATTTATAAAGTTGCTATGGAGGTAGAACATTATTTTGCTAAAGGAAGTAAGGATGGATTAATTGATTTAAAAGATTTAAAACAAAAAATATCAGATCTTAATGGCAGGGAGTTTATTTGCTCTATCATGATTGCCAATAATGAAACCGGAGTAATATATCCTGTTAAAGAAATTGCTAAAATTACCCATCAAAATGGAGGTATTTTTCATTGCGATTTAACCCAGGCTGTTGGTAAGTTGGATATTGATCTTGAAGATCTTAATATCGATATGGCCTCATTATCGGCTCATAAATTAAGCGGACCACAAGGAGCTGGAGCTTTAGTGGTAAGAAAAGGCATTAACATTGATAAAATTATTTATGGTAGTGGTCAAGAGAGTGGCAAGAGGCCCGGGACTAATAATATTGCTGGGGCTGTAGGTTTGGGCAAGGCTTGTGAAATATCTAGTAATAAAATTGTAAAATATCAGAAATTACAAGAATTGCGCGATTATTTTGAAGAATCATTGGTAAAAATTGCAGGTGATGATGCTGTTTTTTTCTGCAAAAATATTGATCGTACACCAAATACTAGCTTTGTTGCAATGAGGGGGGTTGATAATCAAACGCAATTAATTGATTTTGACTTAAATGGCTTTTCTGTTGCTATTGGTTCTGCTTGTAGTTCTGGTTCTTCTAAGCCATCAGCAACATTATCGGAAATTGGTATTGACGATAAATTAGCCAAGAGTGCTATTAGAGTTAGTTTTGGACTAGAAAATACCAAAGAAGAAGTGAATAAATTTATTGAAATATGGAAAAATCTTTATCAAAAAACCAAGAATTAGCTATGAAATTACCTATTTATTTAGATTATCAATCAACTACCCCAATTGATCCAAGGGTTAGTGATTATATGTGCAATATATTAAGAAATGAAGTTGGCAACCCGCATTCTAGAACTCACCAATTTGGCTGGAGGGCAGAAGAAATTGTTGAAGAAGCGAGGGAAAATGTGGCAAAGTTAATTCATGCCCATCCTAAAGAAATTATATTTACTTCTGGCGCTACTGAATCTAACAATATGTCAATTAAAGGTGCTTATGAATTTTATAAAAAAGATAAAAATCATGTTATCACTTTAACAACTGAACATAAATGTGTTATTAATTCTTGTCGTGAAATTGAGCAGCAAGGTGGTAAGGTTACTTTTTTAAAGGTGCAAAAGAATGGCTTAGTTGATCTTAAAGAATTAGAAAATGCTATCACAGATCAAACTTTTTTAATATCTATTATGGCGGTTAATAATGAAATTGGTGTTATTCAGCCATTAAAAGAAATTGGCGCATTATGTCGTAAAAAAGGTGTTTTCTTTCATACTGATGCTGCTCAAGCTTTTGGTAAAATACCCCTTGATGTTAATGAATTAAATATTGATTTAATGAGTATTTCAGGGCATAAAATATATGGTCCAAAAGGTGTTGGCGCACTTTATGTGAGGCGTAAACCAAGAATAAGAATCCGTCCATTAATTAGTGGTGGCGGTCAAGAAAGAGGCCTTAGATCTGGTACATTAGCACCATTCTTGGTCGCTGGATTAGGTAAGGCGGCGCAAATTGCTCAGGAAGAAATGCAGCAAGATCATGAAAAATGTCAAAAATTAAAAGATCGTTTTATGAATCATCTCAAGGATTTAGATAAAATTTACATGAATGGTGATGAGAAAAATCGTATTCCAAGTAATATTAATCTTAGTTTTGCCGGTATTGAAGGTGAGTCATTTATTATGGCTGTTAAAGATTTGGCAATTTCTTCTGGTTCTGCTTGTACATCTGCGTCTTTAGAGCCTTCATATGTTTTATATTCTTTGGGAGTTGGTGATGATTTAGCTCATACTTCAATTCGCTTTGGTTTTGGTAGATTTACTACTGAAGAAGAAGTGGATTATGCTGCTAATTTAATTAAGGCAAAAGTTCAAAAATTACGTGATCTTAGTCCATTATGGGAAATGATGGAAGAAGGTATTGATCTTAATTCAATTGAATGGAGCGGTCATTAATTTGAGATCTTTGTATAATCAGTAGTTTGATTTTTAGTGCGAAGATCTTCTTTTTAAGCAGGAGATATATAAAGCGTTAAAATATCATTATATGATCCTGATAAATTATTATTGTTATTATCAATTGAGGATATAAGAGCGTAATTTTTCTGATTACATTTTGTTTTTGCTGCTGAAAGATTATTATTATTTAACATTTGGTTAGATTGTAAATTAATTTCAGAGTTATTTTCAATGTTAACTAATTTTAAATTATAATTTAAATATTGATCATCATTTTTTAATCTAAAATCATGATTATCAGAGTTATTGCTTGTTGCTTTGATTTTAAAGGATCCAGAATTTGAGAAAACGCATAATTTAGTTACAATTTTATTTTCTTGCGCATTATTTTGTCTATTTAAAGTTCCAAAATTTATATCTTCATTAATATTAACTATTACTTTTCTAGGGATTACAAGGCTAACCTCAACTTCTTCGGATTGGTTATTTCGTAATATAGGATTTGATATATCTGCTAGGGATATTTTTGATAAAAATATCGTTATAATATATAAGGTAAGAAATAATATTCTTGGCATTAATTTCTAAATCAAAAATGTTATAATTTTGAACTTACCAAGAATATAATTATTTTAATTTATTTTACAACAATTTAATGAGACCTTTGCAATTGAAGTAGTTTGATTTTTTAGATAATTTT
>JAOFKK010000036.1 GCA_028040005.1 Rickettsiales bacterium | reverse complement strand
CTGGACAGACCCTTTAGCGATTCTTTCATGGCCCATATTGAATTATTTGTATGGCAATGAGGTTATTAAAACTCATAAAAAAAGCAATTTAAAAAGTTTGTAATAATACCAAAATTCATGTATAATCCAGCATTTAGACAAAATATTTATAAACAAAAAGGTTATTAAAGATTGGTTTAGATTTGTGACCGAGTTAATATTGTTAAAATACTTAAATTATGACTCATAATAACATAAGAAATAAATCTATTCTCATCGTTGATGATGAGATTTATAACATCACCAGAACGGTAAAATTTTTAGAAGAATTAACAAATAATATTGATAGTGCAAGTAATGGCCAGAATGCCATAACCCAATGCCAAAATAATTATTATGATTTAATTCTGATGGATTTAATGATGCCAATTATTGACGGTTTTGGAGCAGCTAAAATTATCAGAAATGGAGAGGAGTTTGAAAACCAAAAAATAATTAATCATTATCAAAATATTCCAATTATTGCCCATACTTCTTGTGGCGAGTCTGCCAGAAATGAAGCTATAAAAGCAGGAATGAATGATTTAATTACCAAACCTAGTACAAAAGAAGTTTTACTTGAAAGGGTTGATTATTGGCTACAAAGAAATAGAATATAAATTATTATTAACCACAATTTACAAGCTATGAATAAAATTGAAATTTACACTTCTAAAAATAACCAAACAGAAATTAATGTTAATTTTGATGGTGACACTGTTTGGCTTACTCAAAAGCAAATGTCAGAACTTTTTGGAAGGGATAGGGTTGCAATTACTCAACATATTGGCAATATTTTTAAAGAAGAAGAGTTGGAAGAAAATTCAGTATGTAAGGATTTCTTACTTACTGCTAAAGATGGCAAATCCTATAAAACAAAATCTTATAATCTGGATGTAATAATTTCTGTTGGTTACAGAGTAAAATCAAAACAAGGAACAGGATTTAGAAAATGGGCAACAAATTTACTTAAAACACATCTTAAAAAAGGTTATACCATTAATGAAAGAAGGTTGGAGCAGTTACAACAAACTATTGAGTTAATTGCAACTAAACAAATTTCTAATATTGATGAAGCTAAAGGTATTTTAGAGATTATCAAAAATTACAATAAAAGTTTTTCCCTTCTTAGTAAATTTGATTCTAATGATTTATCTAAGAATGATTTATCTAAAAATATCACTTATGAGGTAAATTATGATGAAGCTAATAATGCAATTTTAAATCTCAAAAAAGAATTAATTGCAAAAAAAGAAGCGTCAGAATTATTTGGTAATCAAAAAGATAATGCTTTACAAGGGGTTTTGGGTAATATTTTACAAACTTTTGGTGGCGATTATCTCTATCCTTCAATTGAGCAGCAAGCTAGTAATCTTCTTTATTTAATAATAAAAAATCATTCATTTTCCGACGGCAATAAGAGAATTGGTGCTTTTATGTTTATTTGGTTTTTAGAAAAAAATAAACATCATCTTAAAATTAATGGAGAATTAAAAATTGAGATGAGTATTTAATTTTTGGGGTATAAATTAGCTAAACATCACAACTAAGCTAATTATATAGGAGATAGATATCTACAATATGGACGACACCAAAATTAACGGCCTGAATTTTGGGCAGCATTTCTTTTTATAGCATCGCGTCCTAAATTCTCCCTTTTTTGATTTGCGTTTTTTTGACTCTCTACAGTAAAGCAGCAACATGTGGCCTTTGGAACTTCTTCATCTGAAGAGGTTGCGTCAGATGAGTTGCCAAAAAGTCCGCAAGATAATTTTTGTAAAAAACTTGGGCCACTTTGCGTTAAATTTATAGAAGATGATTCATAATCTAAACTAGAATTTGCAGAGCTAGATGAAGAGGCGCTAGATTTTCTTTCTTTGATGCCATATTTTATTGCGAATTCTTTGTTGATAGTAACCCTTACCGCTTTGGTAAAATCTTCTAAAGTTATAAATCGCTTACTCGAATTGCATGTTCCTTCGCAAATAACAGCCTCTTCTATGGTTTCAATACTGGGCAATGATTCTGGTGATTTATCATGATTTGAAAATGGACTACCACCAGATAAAGCTCTTTCTTCAAAAGTATGAACCTGTTTATTATTATCTATGTAAAAAATCTGAAAATGATATACACTATGTATTGCTGGATCTTTGTCTATGTCGCTATATATAAGACTTACATAAGGTTTATTATATTCAATATTTCTAACATCTTCAACATCTTTAATCAGAATTTGTTCTATTTCTATTAATTTGGCCAAATTTTTTAAAAAAATTCCCCTATGCATCTTATCAGCTTTTTTAAATTCCTCATCTGATATCAATTCTTCTGATTTGGCGCAACATAGTGATAAACAGACGCAATCAATTATATTTCTGGCATTTTCTGGTCTAAGTATTTTTCGACCAAATGTTAAATTCTCTATAATTGTTTTACTAATATCCCAATCCATTCTTTTAAATAAAGTGAATTTTAGTGTAAAATACCAACCCAATCACAAACTAATTACTATTTTAACTTATCATATTTTCATTTAAAATATTTAAAGTTTCAATTGCTGATTTAATATGTTCGTCTGAGAATGTTGTAAGAATATTTTTATCCTTTTGTAATTTTTTAAAATTTTCTACATTAAAAAATATGCTATTTGATTTATACCATTTCCCATCTTATTAATTTTATAAATCATATCTTATAAAATTTCTTTCTCATTTTTAGATAAAATTCTAATTGTTTTTTGATCTCTTTTAAAAACACACTCTCAAATAAAATCAGAAATTTTGATATTATTTTTATAGCAAATATTTTTCTATTTGGGTTTTTTTCTTCAGTAACTCTAGCCTTTATATTCTGATTCTTCATTGCTAGAAATATTGACTATTATTTTAATATGGTTAATATTAAGTATGTGATCGTAAGACTTATTATATATACCTTATGAGATATTATGGGGCTTCTTTGATTCCTCAGTATTTAAGCATAAGGATGATGTATATAAGGCAGATCACATACTAAATTATTTTTTCTTACTTTATTTCCTAATAAATTAAAAAACTCATCTTCTTTTTTTTCATATTTTAATCTTACCGCTCTACAAAATAAATCAGATAACTGAATTCCTAAGGATTCATTTGATATCTTATGATCAATTTTTACATTATTGTTTTTTAAGGTTTTTAATATCTTGTTATTAAGGAGTAAAATAGCATATTTGGATTTTGATTTATCTATTATAATTTCAATTACATCCTTAATATTAAAAGAGACCTTAATATCTTCTAAAATATTTACCACCATACTGTCATATATGGAAATCTTATTAATTTTCTGATTTAAAAAAAATCTTTGATCTTTTTTTCGATAAAATTTGACCTTATCAATGGTTAGTGAATAAATTTCAAAATCTATATCTTTAATTTTATTGAAGAGATATTTTTTGATTTCAATTTTACTAGAACCCTTCAACTCTGAAAACTTACTATTATCTTTAATATTAATTTTTCTTTTAATGGTCTTTTTAATTTCTGAGATAATAAATTTATTATCAGAAATTGATTTAATATAAAGAATTGTAATTGTAAAAAATTTTGAAGTTTTTTCTTTCTTAAAATCAAAACCTAAATCCCCGCTCTCATCTAAATATAAAAATTGCATAAATTTGATTACTTATCAATCCAATCACAAACTAATTAAGCAGAAGTTCTAAATAAAAATATATCCCCATCTTGAGCCTGATAATCCTTACCTTCAACGCGCATTTTGCCAACATCTTTAGCTCCTTGTTCGCCATTTCCTGCGATATAATCATCATAAGAAATCGCCTCTGCTCTAATAAAATGTTTTTCAAAATCACTATGAATAACACCTGCGGCTTGCGGCGCTAAAGAGCCATTTTTTAATTGCCAAGCATGACATTCTTTGGGGCCGACAGTAAAAAAGGTGATTAAATCTAATAATTTATAGCCAGATTTAATAATTTGTGATAGTCCGGTTTCTTTTAAACCCATAGATTCTAAAAATTCTGCCCTCTCAGATTCTTCCTCTAGGGTGGAAATTTCTTGTTCTAAATTGGCAGAAATTAACAAGGTTGGAATATTTTGCTTTTGACCATAATCTGTAACCAAATTTGAATAATTATTGCCATTTGCCGCATCATCTTCCGACACATTACAAACATATAATTGCGGCTTGCTAGTAATTAGACCTAAATTCTTGAAAATCTTTTTTTCATCATCCGCAATATCAGTTGCAATTGCTGGCTTATTTTCAGATAGGATTGGAATCACTCTTTTAATGAGATCAATTTGGGTTAATAATTCCTTATCTTTGCTATTTTTGGCCTTTTTTTCTAAATTTGGCAGTCTTTTTTCTAAAGATTCTAAATCAGATAAAATTAATTCTAATTGAATCAACTCCAAATCACGAATAGGATCAATATTGCCCTCAACATGGGTAATATCATCATCTTCAAAACAGCGAACCACATTAATAATAGCATCAACTTCTCTAATATGGGATAAAAATTGATTACCAAGACCCTCACCCTTACTAGCATCTTTTACCAAACCAGCAATATCAACAAATTCAATTTGAATTGGGATAATTTTTTCGGAAGAAGCAATTTTTGCTAATTTTTCTAACCTTTCATCTGGCACAGCAACTTTTGAAAGATTTGGCTCAATTGTACAAAAGGGATAATTGGCAGCCTCTGCTTTTGAAGTACCGGTAATTGCATTAAAAAGAGTTGATTTGCCAACATTTGGCAGTCCAACAATTCCACATTTAAATGACATAGATATTTATTTAATTTATATTTATCATATAATTCTTAGCCTATGAGGTAAATTTGCAAGCAAATTTTAGAAATTGAAAGAAATACCACACAAAATACAGCAACTCTTTTTTGAAGAAGAAAATAATATAATCTTTTTGCCAATATTTTTTGCTATTGGTATTTTATTTGCCATAAAAATTGATTTTACCGGTAATTATTTTTATCCAACCACCCTTTTCCTACTTATCTTTTCCTCTATTTTTATTTATCATGATAATTTTCCTCTAAAAACTACTTTTATTTTGGGGTTTTTCTTCTTTTTTGGCTTTTTATGGATGAAATTTTATTCTGAAAAAATCATTAAAGCACCACAAATAGAATATGCAATTTATACCAATATTACTGGAGAAGTAGCTGATATTAAAAATTATTATGATCAAAATGGGGAGATCCTATCGCAAAAAATAACATTAGAGGATTTATCTTTTAAAAAACCAAAATATAAGAAAAAACCACCAAAAAAATTAACCAAAAGATATTTTAACAGTAATTTTTTGGGAGAATCGGAAGATTTAGATAAAAATCCTTATTATAATCATAAAAAATATCATGATTTTGCTGATAAAGATTTTAAAATTCCTAAAAAAATTATTATTAATAATAAAATTTCACCCAAAAATCTTGAAATTGGCGACCTAATTACAGCCACGGCATTTTTACAAAAAAATCCAGAGAATAAAATTTTTGATAATTTTAACTATAAAAGAAAATTATATTTTGACCAAATTGGAGCTATTGGCCATGCCACAAAAAAAATAAAAATCTTTAAAAAATCTCAAAAATCTGATTTTGAAATAAAGATTTTAGATTTTAGGCAAAAAATATCCCAAAAAATAGCAAATATTTTACCAAAAGAACAATCTGCCATTATTAGCGCCTTGCTTTTGGGATTTCGCGATGATATTTCGCAACAAAATATGGAAAATATTAGAAATTCTGGCTTGATGCATCTTTTTGCAATTTCGGGCTTGCATATTGGTTTGGCCGCGGGTTTTTTCTTCTTTCTAATTCGATTTTTACTATCAAGAAGTTATTTTTTGACCTTGCATTATGATATTAAAAAAATCTCAGCTTTTTTAGCAATTTTTACTTCTTTTGGCTATTTATTGCTAACCGGCATGCCAATTTCGGCCATTCGAGCCTTTTTTATGGTATTTTTGCTCTTTTTGGCCATCTTAATTGATAAAAAAATTAATTTATTTCGCTCAATTGCGGCGGCATTTTTTGTTATTTTGCTATTTAATCCTGCCAATATTTTACAAATTGGCTTTTCTCTATCCTTTATGGCAGTTTTTTCCATTATTGCTTGTTGTAATTTTTTAAAAAGGAAGGAAGATGCTTTATCAAGGACATTTTTAGAAAAAATATTTTTTTATTTTATAGCAATTATTTTTACCTCCTTAATTGTACAAATTTTTACTGCTATTTTTGTTATTTATCATTTTAATCATTATCAAATTTATGGTATTTTGGCTAATTTGGCTGCAATTCCTCTGGTTAGTTTTATAATTTTGCCACTTAGCTTTATTTGTCTTTTTGCAATTCCCCTGGGGTTAGAATTTTTACCTTTAGAAATTTTAGGCTTTTTTGTAGAAAAATTGCTAAATTTATCAGAATTTGTCGCTAATTTACCAAATTCTAACTTTAATATTCAAAATATTCCATTTTTGTCTTTTTTGCTTATTATTTTTGGTCAAATCTTGATCTGTATTTGGCAAAACAAATTAAGATTTTTGGGTTTACTGCCAATTTTGGCTGGAATTTTAATTATTATTTTCACTCCCTTGCCAAAATTTATTATCAATAAAAATTCCAGTTTTTTTGCCATTTTTCAGGATAAAAAGCTCATCTTATCAAGCGATAGATCATTTGAGGCTAAAAATTTAGCTAAAAAATTTGGACAGGAAGAATATTTTTTAATTAAAGAACAATTTGATGATGATAATTTTTGTCAAAAAGATTTTTGTAGAGTAAAAATTGACCAAAAAGATATATTAATCGTTAAAAAAAGGCTAAAAAAAGCTGTTATTTGTAATTTTGATGGTAATATGGTAATAAATTTAAATAAAAAATATCTTTTGCCCAAATGCAATAATTTAATTATGATTGATTATCATAATATTTATGGAACAGGATTAATAATTAAATAATGAATAAAGCACAATTACCAAAAGCAATTATTTTTGACTGGGACAATACTCTGGTTGATACTTGGCCATTAATTTTTTACTCTATCAATAAAATGCTCAAAAAGATGGGTCACAAAGAATGGAGTGAAGAGCAGGTTAAGTCAAAAACACATCTTTCAATGCGTGATTATTTTCCAGAACTTTTTGGTGATAAATGGCAAGAAGCTGGAAAAATCTATGTCGATGCTTATCATGAAAAGAACCTAGAAAAATTAGAATTTTTACCAAATGCTGTTGATTTTTTAAACCTACTTAATGAAAAAAATATAAAATTATTTGTCATTAGCAATAAAAGAGGGCCGACATTGCGGGCAGAGGCGGTAAATTTTGGCGTCGCCGATAAATTTATTAAAATAATAGGTTCGCATGATGCCAAGGAAGATAAGCCATCGCCAAAAGTGGTAGATTTTACCCTTGATGGAACAAATCTAGACCCAAAAAATGACTTAATTTGGTTTATTGGCGACTCAGAAGTTGACTTACAATGCGCAATTAACAGTGGATGTGCCCCTATTTTATTTGGCGAAGGACAAAATATTGATCAAAAATTAAAAGAAAAATCATTATATTTTAAAGATCATAAAGAATTAATTGAATATATTGACAATTTATAAACCCCTAAAATCTAATTTTTTTTGAAATGCCTAATCAAAACCCTGAAAAAGATGATTTAAATCGCGGAATGGCTGTCGTAGCTGTCGCAGATCTTCTATTCTGCATGCAGAAGTGGGTACGTAACCAATGTGGCAGAAGAAGAACTGACGATCTATTATATCAAACACCTCAAGATAATAAACACCCACTGCTGCACCACAACATACATCAGTTAATGACGGCAGCCCAAAGAGGAGGGGGAAGAGAAAGCGTGAATGTTAAATAGGCAAATATAATCACATGTTTACAACAACATCTTGCTTAATCATTTTTAACCTTTTATGTGATAGAGCCTTTAATAATAATCCTGATATTATAAGATCCCTCTTAAGAGGACGTGATATGTTGCTATTTAATATGGATGGTAACGTTCCTAGACCTATTGTTCCTAGTCCTATATTAACAGATCCTCAAATAATTCAAACTATTCAATTAACAAGATAATGACCAATTTTTTATTTTCATTAAAAGCAAAATCAGGAAAAGCCAGAAGGGGCGAATTAAAAACAAAACATGGAACTATTCAAACCCCAGCCTTTATGCCCGTTGGTACTGCTGCAACTGTAAAAGCCATGCATTTAGAAGATGTAGAAAAGGCAGGGTCAGATATAATTTTAGGCAATACATATCATTTAATGCTGCGTCCGGGTGAAGATGTGATTGAGAAAATGGGTGGTTTACATAAATTTATGAATTGGAAAAGGCCAATTTTAACTGATTCGGGTGGATTTCAGGTAATGTCACTATCTAAAATCCGTAAAATTACTGAAGAAGGTGTTGAATTTTCTTCCCATATTGATGGTAAAAAAATTTTATTAACGCCAGAATATTCAATGGAAATTCAAAGAAAATTAGGCTCAGATATTACTATGATTTTTGATGAATGTATTTCTTTTCCCAATTCTAAGGAAAATGTTGAAAAATCTATGCAATTATCACTTAGATGGGCAAAAAGATCAAAAGATGCTTTCGTAAAAAGAGATGGCTACGGCTTATTTGCCATTGTTCAGGGTGGTATTTTTGCTGACTTACGTGAAGAATCGGCCAAAAAATTGATTGAAATTGGTTTTGATGGCTATGCTATTGGTGGCTTGGCAGTTGGCGAAGGGCAGGAATTAATGTTACAAACCTTAGATGTAACCACACCACATTTACCAGAAGACAAGCCAAGATACTTAATGGGAGTTGGTAAGCCCGATGATATTAGAGAAGCCGTTAAAAGGGGTGTCGATATGTTTGATTGCGTAATTCCAACTAGATCAGGGCGCAATGGGCAAGCCTTTACCAGCGAAGGGGTAGTTAATATTAAAAATGCTAAATATATTACTGATCCAAAGCCACTTGACTCAAATTGTAATTGTCGTGTTTGCAAAAACTTCTCTCGTTCATATCTTAATCACCTCGTCAAATCTAATGAAATTTTAGGCTCTATGTTAATGAGCGAACATAATATTTATTTTTATCAAGATATGATGAGACAAATAAGGCGCGACATAGAAAAAGGAATTTTTTAGCCTGATACATAACTTTTTTAATTGACTATTTGCAGGCCAATTTGGTAAAATTT